>JAYVUQ010000870.1:0-5459 GCA_043787785.1 Bryobacteraceae bacterium | reverse complement strand
TCTGCCTGGCTTCCACTCATTTGATGGCCGTGAAAGTTTACGGCGCCACGACGTCGGGCGTCGTGAATGGGTCGATGGGTTTTAATGAAGAGACGCTGGCGCCCACTTACTTACTGCGTACCGGCGCTCCCGGGAAGTCGGCCGGTTTGGACATTGCCTCTCGCCTCGGGATACCGGCGAGACTCATTGCCCATGCCCGTTCGCTCATGGGCACTGCTGAACGTGACATCGCGCGATTCCTGGATGAGTTACACCTGCGGGTGGCCAACGCCCGTGAACACGAAGAAGCTTTGTCGCGGGAACGGGCGAAATTACGCTTGCGCGAGGAGCAGTTGACCGCCGAGTCTGCGAAACGGGAAGCGCAGAAGTTCGCCGCCTTGGAGCGCGAAGTGGCGGAAGCGCTGGCGGACTTCCGTTCCACTGCCGCTCAGACTTTGGACGAACTGGACCAGAAGCAGACGGTGGGCAAGGCTCGCTTGAAAACCGCAAAGGTGGAGCGCGAACTAAAGGAGCGGATCGAAAAGCTAGGCCCCGCTTCGGCGGCCCCGACCCTCGATGCCCAGATTCGCGAAGGGGTCAGGGTACGGTTAAAGGGTATCCGCGAGATCGCTCGCGTGCGTCGGTTGCTGGGCGCCGGGAATATTGAAGTGGAAGCCGGCTTCTTGAAATTGCAAGTGCCTCGGACGGATGTAATCGAAATTCTGCCTGACGTGGCAGAGAAGGCCAAGTTACCTCGCAACATCAGCTTCCAGTCTTCGCGCGGTGAGTCCGCTTTGGCGCGGGAACTGAACGTTATCGGCAAGCGGGCGGAAGAGGCCTGCGATGAGGTGGAGAAGTTCTTAGATCAGTCGTCGTTAGCTTCGATGGAGCGTATCCGGATTGTCCACGGCCACGGCATGGGGATTCTGAAGCGCGAGATTCATGACTTACTCAAAGGACATCCGCTGGTGTCCAAGCACTACGCCGCGGAAGGTTACGAAGGCGGTTCGGGTGCGACAATCGTCGAGTTGAGGCACGAGTAAGTGTTCCGGCCAACGCTACAGGCGGGGTGTGCGGTCTACGCGGCCTACACGATGCTGTTGCGCCACCTGGTTCTTGCGCAAAGCGCATCGCTGGTTTGGGACGCGCCCATCTTACTTTACCTGGTTTACTGGCTGGTTTGGGGGGCAAAATTACCCTTCGCCTGGCGCTACGCCGCACTATGGCTCGCCTTGCCGATCGGTGGCTTTGGCTATCTATTGGCTCGCGGTGAAATTGCTATTTCTACGGCTCTCTTGTTGACTCTGGGCGCTTATTTGACGGGGTTAGCCGTGATTCGCCTCAGCCGGATGTTGACGCCCGCGGGCGCGCCGGATTCAGCCTGCTGCCACTGATATTTAGCCCGCAGCGTTAGCTGTGGGCACTTTCGCAGCTTCTCACCCGGGCTACTACGTCAAATACTAATGACAATGGAATCTGAACAACGAGTAGTCATGGTAACGGGCGGAAGCCGGGGCATTGGCCTGGCGACGGTTCATGAGTTGGCGCGCGAGGCCCTGGGCTGAATTAATTATCTCCGAAACAAGAACTGAAAAGATGTTTAGGGGGCCACGAAGGCCGAGACATGGGGTAGCATCGAACCCGGCCGCCCGGGCGAACTTACTTACGAAGTGGCCCGCGCTTTCGACCACCCCGGACGTTACAGTAACCCTTGTCGCTGGGATAATCCGGCGCGTCAGGCACTTCGCGGGAGCGGCCCTCGTAGTTACCCAGTTCGGTGCCTGTGGAAGGGGGGTGATGGCGGTGCGGACCAAGATGTCATGCGGTCCGGGAGTCGGATCGGGCTGCTTCACCAGGCGCAGGTCGCGCGCTATGCAGAATGGCTTCGATCATTTCTTCGGGACCTCCCAACGGATCACTTTGGCCTTGGCACTCGCGGGTGTCTTCTGCGCGTCGTCCACCTGATAGTAAATCGTTACGATTTTGCCGGGCTTTGTCTCGACGGAACTGGGATAACCGCAATCGATGTTCGGCGAGTCGGTAACCAGCGCTTGGCGATGTTGCGGCTTCCACGACCGGCCGGCGTCCTCGCTGAGCCAGGCATGAATGCCGCGCGGCGCATTGCGTTCGCCAAAGGTCATCAGCACGCGGCCATCGCGCAGTTGAATGAGGTCAGCCGGGTGCTCGGTGTCCTGGGTCACCCGCACCGAAGAGGACCAACTGCGGCCTCCATCGGCGGAACGAGCGACCTTCAAATAGCCGGCCTGGCTGGTACGGATGGCGGCCAGAACCGTGCCGTCTTTGAGAACGGTGAGCGAGGTCTCGTTGCCATCCAACTGGATCAGCGCCGGCTCGTCCCAGGTCGCGCCGTCATCGGTGGAGCGAAACACCCAGCTTTGGAATTGACGGGTGCCATCGGTAAGCGTCGCCTCGTAGTAGACGGACATCAGCGCGGTGCCATCTTTCAGTTGCACGATCTTCCCGTAGGGAGAAACGGCGGCGGAAACGACATTCTTGTCGCCAGGCGGCCGCCGCGTTTCAGGCTTCCGGCTGGGCGCGCTCCAGGTGCGGCCCTGGTCCGTAGAGCGGATGACATAGACGCCATCGAACACGCGGTCCTTCCTCGCCAGGGAGGGTTTGCCATCGGGTCCGTGGCCACTCAGCACGCAGTAGGCCAGCAGGATGGTGCCACTCTTCAGTTGGCCAAAGGCGGGGTTGCGATCGTCTTCCGGGGAGTCAACTAGCAGGCTCGGCTTGGTCCACGTCCGGCCTTGGTCGCGCGAGGTAATCCAGTCGAGCCTCCCAGCGCGCCCGATGTGCGGAGCGCCACCCCGCAGCACGGCCGCGAGGGTGCCCTTCCGGAGTTGGATGAGGACGGGAAAGTAACCGCCGCCATCCACGACAGTTTGCGTCACCGGTCCAGCCGCGACCAACAGACCAGCGAAAAAGTACAAGCACCACTTCATGCCGTTAGTGTCGCATTACATTGTCGGGCGTGAGTCCACAGCGGGCAAGTGAAACGTTTTGGCGAGGTGGTGAGGTGCTGTTGGCGGACCCGTTCTCCGACGCGGAACCCGCCCCGATTTCAGATGAAGTGGACCGCGTTATCCGCCGCGAGGCGACCTACTTGCCCGCCGCCGACCTGATCTACGAACCACATTACGGAACGCCTCCGCCCTGCCTTCCGGCTACATCTCCGTGGCGTTAATGGATCCGGCACGCATGAAAGGGCCGCCGGTGTTTCCGGTACTATCTTCAGCACACCTTGTGCTTAGGCGCAAAAAGTCGTGGGGCACGAAGGCGGCTCAAGCCGGTTAGGGCTGCCGCTGCACCGTAATCACGATCGGGTCACTTGCCTGTGCCGTAGCCAACGAGCGGATTTGCACCACGTTCTGCCCAGCGCGAACCGTCTCCGGAATCTGCGCAGAAATCTGGCCGGGGCCTGTCGTGATTAGCGGCAAAGCGACGTCGTTGAAAACCACGCAACTGCCACCTAGCACTGTCGGCAACGGCACCTGGTCGGCGCGGGCGGCCAAGCCCAGGTTCTGGCCGCTGATCGTGATAAAGCTGCCCGGCCGGAAGTTGGTCGTACCGTCCGTCGAATTCACCACTGACCGCACTCCGTTCGGCAACCGCGGCTGCGTCGTGCCCGACGTCTGCACCAGCGGCGTTACCGTCAGGCCCGAAATATTGATCGAGTACGCAAAGGAGCCCGTCGAATCCACTACCATCTGCCGCGATGGTATGTTCGCCCGGGCGGTGGCGAACACGCTAAACTGCGGATTCTCCGGAATCACGCCGGCTACGGTCTCCGCCCCCGTCCGGATGTCGACAATTTCCAGCACCGTGCGGGCATCGTCCCGCGTGGCGGCGGTGATGTTCTGCCGCACCGGCGTGGTTGCCCGGATAAAGCGCGTCTCGGAGAGCGGATATACCGAGGCCACGTTGCGCTGGCCGGAAGAGACGATGGTTTGTACCGGCGGCTGCCCTGGCTGTGCTGGAGGCCCAAACTGCGTCACTCCTGGCCGTTCCGCGCCGCCGACCGGCGTTAAGGAAGCGCTTAAAATCTGCCCACCCGCCAGAAAATAACCCCCGCCCGGTGCCGCCGCCAGTGGCCCAAAGTAGCTCAGTGGTGGCTGTGTATTGTAAATCACCCGGTTGGTGGTGAAGTTATCGATGAGTCCGTCGTACAGATAGCCGATGCCACTTCCGCCCATCACAATAATCTGCCGGCCATCGGGCGATGCGGCCATGTACTGCGGCCCCGGAATCGTTGCCGGCGTCACCGTGTTGGCTTGCCGCGGAATCGCCTCCGATCCCGTTACTCGCCAGAACCCGCCGTTCGACATGATGAACTGCAGCCCGGATATCGCCATCGCCATCGCTACCGGGCGAATCACGGCCTGATTGCCCGCGCGGGGCAGGGCCGGGAAGCGCACCGATTCCACCAATCGCCGCGACTCCAGATCGACGATCTGAATCGATTCCCCACCCGTATTGCCCACATACAACTGCGACCCATCGAGGGCCATCGCCATCATATGCGGTAACTGGCCCACTTCGATCGGGGCCAGGAATTTTTGCGCCCGCGTGTCGAAAACCTCAATCCGATTGAAGCCGGAGTTGGTCAGATACAGCAGCCCGCGCGGCTCATCCAAAACCATGTCGAACAGCCCCTCGCTGTTGTTATTCGGCGTTACCGGCACCGGATACACCACGCCGCGCTGATCGGCGTTCCGGAAGTTCATATACACGCGAATCGTGTTCGGAATGTTGATCGCCTGCAGGGACGACAGGATCACGTTCACCGGATTGCCCGCATTATTCGCGGCTCCGGTATAGAGGTTCGTCCCCGCCTGCCGCACCACGCCCGCCCGGCCCGGCTCCATGATAAACGTGATATCCGCCGGCGCTACCCCCGTGGATACTTGCGACACGAGGGCCGCCCCGGTGTTTGGCACGCTAAACGTCAGCTTCCCCTTGCCCAGATTCGCGATTCGCACCGCGGCTTTTGAGACGCCCTTGTTGCATTCGTCAATCGCCAGAAACACCTGCGTCGTCTCCGGTTGCAGAATCGGAAAATCGAAAAGCGTCGCGATCGGCAATCGCGTCAGTCCGGATTCGGAGATCGCAAAAAGGTCCGCGCCGTCACCGGTTAAAAGCATCCGGCCGGTTACGGATTCTGGGAGCTTGATGCCCAAACTAGTGCCCAGGTTGCGCGAACTGGAAACCAGCAAGGTCGCCGAGGTGGTGCGTTGGCCGGTGCCCGCGTTATTGAAGGCCCCGAATACCCGGGCCCCGTCCTGCGAAAACGCACTTCCGCCATAGTTGGCCTGCGCGTTGAAGTTATTGAACTGATTCACTGGCAACTGGAACGGCAAGTTGGCGATCGTCGATTGCGCTACCACGTTCAGATTCGCCGTGTCGTAAAGTGTCGACCCCGCCATAAAATTCGCCCCATCCGGCGAGATCGAAAGCAC
>JAYVUQ010000869.1:0-1753 GCA_043787785.1 Bryobacteraceae bacterium | reverse complement strand
GTCCCCATGCTGTGGCCAGCCAGGCTCGCGCGGGCCACCTTGGCCTCGTCCATCACCGCGGCGATGGCGCGGGCGAAGTTATCCATGGTCATCGACGCTTCCGGCGGCACGCCGCTGCGGCCATGGCCTGGCAAGTCGATCGCCAGCACGCGGTAATGTTGGCTCAAGGCGGTGGCTTGCGCCTCCCAAAAGGTGTGGTCACAGGTCCAGCCGTGGATCAGCACCACGCTCCGCTCACCGGTGCCTGCGGAACGGTAGTAAACCTCTCGCCCTTCGAAAGAAGCGGCACTGAGCAATAAGGGTAAGGCGAGTAGGTTCACGGCTTCAGATACTTTCGCAGAAATACATAAATCTCCGCCCGCGACTCGCGAGCCAGCTTCGTGTCGATCCGGTTGAAGACATGCCCACCCGGGGCGTTCGTATAGACCTTATACTCGAAGGTCTTGCCCTCCGCCGTTAACGCCGAAGCCAGCCGCTGCACCTCCAGATAGTTCACGTCTTCATCGTTCGTGTTCGTGTGGAGCAGCAGCGGCGACTTCAGCTTGGCCACATGCGTCATCGGCGAACGCTGCAGATACTCGGGCACGTTGTCGCGCACAGGCTTGCCGATGTGATAATCAGCCGCAAACAGAGCCTCGTAGACGGGGCCCTTGTAACCCAGACGCGCCACCAGGTCGCTCACCGGTACGCCTGCATAGCCGCAGGCATAGCTCTCGGGGTGCTGAAAAAGATTCATCAACGTGATCATGCCGCCGTGGCTCCAGCCGACCAATCCGACGCGAGTGTTATCCAGAAAGCTGTAGGTCTCCACCATCCAATTGCGCGCGGCGAAGACGTCGTCATTTTCGCGGCCACCGTAATCGATGGCGCGCCAGAAGGCCGCGCCATAGCCAGTGCTGCCCCGATAGTCTGGCGAGATGATCGTATAGCCTTCATTTAATAATTCGCGAATGATGTGCGCGCTGGCCGAGGTGAAGTTCGCATGCACTCCGCCGTGGACGAAGACCAGCAAGGGCTGCTTCTTGGCGCGGTCGAGCTTCTTGGGAATGAAGGTATAGGCGTGAAACAGGAGCGGATTGCCCGCGCCCTGGCCCGTGGGATTGGTCTCCTTGGTCAATGGCGGCCCCGGAATCTCCACCTTATCGATCTCAGCAAGGTCGCTCAGCTTTTGCCGCCAAGCCACATCGTCAATGGCCTTCATCAATTGATCGTGGCGATGGTCAGTGGCTTCCGCCGTCAATGCGGGTCTGGGAAGCGGGGGAACGGGCGCTTGCGCCCAGAGAAAACTCGCGAACAGCACAGGAAGGAGTCGCATTCCGCTAACGTAACACGCCGAGCTTATCCAGCGGCCAGTAGACAAAAACCGCTTTGCCATAAATGTACCGCCGCGGTACAGAACCCCACGCGCGCGAGTCATTCGACGAACTACGGTGGTCGCCCATCATGAAGTACTGGCCGGACGCAATGCGCTGCGGCGGCATCGAATTGCGATCGCGATATTCGTCGGGCACGTACTCCTCGGGCAGCACTTTGCCATTCACCGAAACGACGCCTTGGTCCACGGCGACCACATCGCCAGGCAAGCCGATCACGCGTTTGATGTAACTCTTGGTGGGGTCGCCCGGATACCAGAACACCACCATGTCATAACGCTGCACGTCTTTGAGGCCGAACATGTAAACGAACTGATTGATGAAGATTCGCTCCTGGTCGCGCAAAGCGGGCATCATGCTGGTGCCTTACACTTTCACCG
>JAYVUQ010000868.1:0-3627 GCA_043787785.1 Bryobacteraceae bacterium | reverse complement strand
CTTCGGTGCCAGCGCCAACAGCGCAAAGATGCCGCCCTCCCCGTTGTTGTCCGCCTTCATAATGAACACTAGGTATTTGACGAACACCACCATCGTCATCGCCCAGAAGATCAGCGAGAGAATGCCGAACAAATCCTCCCGTCCCGCCCCCTGCTGCTCCCCATGTCCCGCCGCAAGCAAACACTCCTTCAGCGTATACAGCGGACTCGTCCCAATATCCCCAAACACCACCCCTAGCGCCCCCAAGGCCAAAGCCGCAAAGCTCCCTTCGTGATGCGCTGTTTCTTCCTGTGAGTGACTATCGGCCATACCCTCTAGTCTAGTCATTCCATCTAGCCATTGACGAAGCTACGGGAATCCAGTACTATCAAGCGATTGTAATTTGAATGGCATGACGCTAAAGCGAACGCCAATTTGCAAAACCATGGCGTTAGCTTCGATCTGGCCACTACGGTGTTTCGGGATCCTTTTGCCATAGAGCGGTTTGATGATCGCGAGGATTATGGTGCACAACGCTACCTCCTCATCGGCCAAGCCACCGGCAATTATATGTTGTTTGCCTACACCGAACGGCAGGGCCGCATACGCCTGATTTCAGCCCGGAGAGCAACCCAAGATGAACAAGACGACTACTTTCACCAAAATTCGTGACCTCCCAACATCCATCAGACCGGATGCCATCGAACGGGCAGCTCTGGCCGATCCGGATGCCCAGCCGCTGACGAAGAGCGATCTGAATCGAATGCGCCGATCGCCCCAAGCCAGGATCATCCGCCGTGCTCTGGATTTGACACAGGAGCAGTTTGCCACCCGCTACCACATCCCGTTGGGAACGCTTCGAGACTGGGAACAAGGTCGCTCCGAACCGGATCAACCCACCCGGGCTTACCTCACCCTCATCGCCCGCGATCCCGAACACGTTAATCGGACCTTAAATCCTACCTTTTTATAGTCATGTCTTCGAACGCCCCCCCCGCTAATTGCCGCCCATAATCGCGTACGTCGATCGGCCAATTCCGCACCTGCTCCTCAAAGCTCTCCCGCTTGCACGCGAACAACGCCCTCATCGCCTCTTCAAATCCAGCTTCGTTCCCGGCCATCGCCGACAAAAAACGATACGCCGCCTCTTGCGACTGCCGCACGCGGTCCTTTTCCGAACTCACATTCCGCGCCCCATCCACCAACCGGCGCAATGTCCCCGACGCCCCGCCCGGCTGCCGGCCCAACCACTCCCAATGTCGTGGCAACAGCGTCACTTCCTTCGACACCACCCCCAACTTCGGCCGCCCCACCCGTCTTGGCTCGTCGATTACCGCCGAAGCCACCGCCTCCTCCCGGAAATCCAAATCCACCTGCCGGCCGGTCTCGTCCTCGAAAACCAGTCCAGTCCCCCCCAACCTCACCACCTCCGCCCTCACCCCCGCCAAATTCCCCGCGGCAATGCGGCGGCTTCCTTCAAATGCTGTATGAGTCATACCAGCATATTACCCCGGTATATTCATTTTACCAAAGGTCAAATCGATTCCATACGCATACAATCTTTCCTACTAATCGAATCAATCACCTACGCCGCAACAGCCCCCAAACTGCTTGACTCGCCCTGTACGCTAAATCATGCCCGCCCCATCCACAAACTTCCCATGAATTGCAATACTCTTTTAAAATCAATCACTCCCGGCTTAGTTTCGTCACTTCATAAACTGCACGCTATAATCGACTTTCCCGACCAAGTTCGTCGACCCGAATCAGGTGACCCCCTTGCCCATAGTCAGCAATGAACTCCTTCGGCGTGACGTCCGCATGCTCGCCGACATGCTTGGAGAAGCCATCACTTCGCTCGCCGGCGAACCCGCGCTTCACCTCGTCGAGGACATCCGCAAGCTCTCCCGCGGCCGCCGCTCTGGTGAGCTAGATGCTGGGCAGCACCTCGCCGAGCGCATCGCCCAACTCGACGAAGCTCAAATCCAAACCGTCGTCCGCGCCTTCACCGTTTTCTTAGACCTCTCGAACCTCGCCGAAGACCGGCACCGCATCCGCGTCCTGCGCCATCGCGAACTCGAGCATGAGCCGCTCGGTGAATCCATCGGCGCCGGAATCGCCGCCCTCGCCAGCCAAGGCTTCACCGCCGTCCAGGTGCAAGCCGCCCTCGACCGGCTTTCCATCGAACTCGTCTTCACCGCCCACCCCAGCGAAGCCAAGCGTCGCGCCGTGCGCGCCAAACTCAGCCGCATGCGCGACGCCATCCAAAACCTCGACCGACCCGACCTGCTGCCTCGCGAACGCCGCGACCTCGAAGGTAGCCTTCGCACCGAGCTCGCCATCCTTTGGCAAACCGAGTTTCTCCGCCCGCGCCGCCCCACCGTCCTCGAAGAAGTTGACCGCGTCCTCTCCATCGCCCCCCGCCTGTGGGAAGTTGTACCCCGCATCTACGAAGCCCTTCGCCGCGCCCTTGCTGTCAATTATCCTGATACCGAATTCCGCCTTCCCGTCTTCCTCCGCTTCGGCTCCTGGGTGGGCGGCGACCGCGATGGCCACCCCGATGTCACCGCCGAAGTCACCGGCCGAACGCTGCTCCGATTGCGCGAAAAGGCCCTCTCTCTACACCGTGACCAATGCCGCCGCATGTATGATTTTCTAAGCCTTTCCTCGCGCGAAGTGCCTGTGAGCGAGGTGCTCGAGTCAAATCTCGAAGAGACGCAGGTGCGCTGGCCTGCCCTCACCGAACGCCTCGCGCCCACCGCCGCCTTCGAAGTCTATCGCCGCTACCTCACCATGATCGAGTGGCGTCTCGAAGCCTCCGTAGAGCCTGGCGGGCCCGCTTATCGCCATGGCCAGGAACTCGCCCAGGACCTCGAGCTCGTCCTCACGAGCCTGCGCGAACACGACCCCCACAGCCGCGCCGCCGCTGAAGTGGAACACTGGCTCGATCGCACCCGCGTCTTCGGCCTCCACCTCGCTTGCCTCGACATCCGGCAGGACTCGCGCCGCTACGCCGAAGTGATCACCGACCTCTTCCAGGTGCTCGGCTTCACGGATAACTTTGACGCCCTGCCCGAGGACGAAAAGCTCGCCCTCCTCGCCCGCACTATGCCCTTCAAAGGCGAAATCCATCGCGCCAAACTTGCCCCCCATACCCGCGAAGCCCTCTCCGTTTTTCGCCTGCTGCAGCAAACGATTTCCACTTACGGCCCCGATCCCATCGGCGGCCACATCATCAGCCTCACCCAGGCTCCCAGTGACCTGCTGTCGGTGCTTTGGCTTTGGAAGTGGGCCGCCGGTAGTGAAGATACTAGCCTTCGCATCATGCCGCTCTTTGAGAAAATCGGCGACCTCGAACGCGCCCCCGCCACCCTGCGAGCGATCTTATCCCAACCCGTTTACGCCGAATATCTGAAGCGGCAAAATAACCGGCAGATTGTCATGGTGGGTTACTCCGATAGCACCAAGGATGGCGGCTATCTTTCCGCTTGCTGGGGTCTTTACCGCGCCCAAACTGAGCTCCACCAAGCCGCGCTAGAGCACCAGGTGCAACTTACTTTCTTCCACGGTCGCGGTGGTTCGCTCGGCCGCGGTGGCGGTCCCGCGGCACGGGGTATCTTCTCCCTGCCGCCAGACTCGATTGATGGC
>JAYVUQ010000867.1:0-5647 GCA_043787785.1 Bryobacteraceae bacterium | reverse complement strand
CGCCGTCGCCCACACTTACCGGCTCGAGCCGGCCGACGCCCCCGGCTTTCGTGACTTCTTCCTCAGCCTCGGCTTTCAGGAATCGCAAATATCCCCAGTTATTGCCGTGCAGAACACCAAGACTTCTGCCGCGCTCCAAATCATCACCGGCGTCGCCCTGGGCGTCACCGCCGGAGAGAAGCGCGTCAAGGTCCGTTCCGCCGTTGACTTATTCCGGCCCAGTCTCGAAATTGTCTGGGAACGCGAAGAGTCTTTGCCGGTTTACAAGCTGCCCGAAGGCGCCAGGGTCTACACCTGGGATCGCTGGACCCAAGCGCCTTTAGTCGCCAGTTGGAAACGCGACCGCCAAACGATTCTCTGGCTCGCCACTTCGCTTGGCGAACACGGCTACGAGAAATTCCCTTACCTGGCCCAAGCCATGGTCGAACTCGGTTTCGCCCCACCCTACCGCGGCCGTGACCTCTGGGCCTTCTTCGACTCCGGCTACCGCGCCCGGACCGACTTCGACTATCTCGCCGCCCAATGGCGTCGCGCCGGCATCGCCGCTCTCCACGTCGCTTCCTGGCACTACTTCGAGGCCAGCGCGGAGAAAGCCAAAGAACTCGAACGTCTCATCCAAGCCTGCCATCGCCAACGCATTCTGGTGTACGCCTGGATCGAGTTACCCCACGTCAGCGAAAGCTTCTGGCAAAAGCATCCCGAGTGGCGCGAGCAAACCGGCAATGGCCAGGACGCCCAACTCGATTGGCGCAAGTTAGTCAACTTACATGACCCTCATTGCGCCACCGCCGTCGCCGCGGGCATCAGCCAGATGCTCACCCGCTTCGACTGGGACGGCGCTAACTTAGCCGAGCTATACTTCGAATCCCTCGAAGGTGTCGCCAACCCCACTCGCTTTACACCCATGAACGCGACGGTCCGCAAGGAATATACTGCCCTCAAAGGGCATGACCCTATCACCATCTTCACCAACCCCGAACGGGTCCCGGCCTTTCTCGAATACCGCGCCGCCCTCGCCACCAAGTTACAAACCGAATGGCTCGAACGCCTCGCCGCCATGCGCAAACAAAAACCCGGCGGCTTCGACCTCACTTGGACCCACATCGACGACCGCTTCGACACCCGCATGCGTGACTTACTCGGCGCCGACAGCAGCCGGGCCCTGCCCCTTGCCAAACAATACTCGGCTACTTTCCTCATTGAAGACCCCGCCACCGTTTGGCACTTAGGCCCCCGCCGTTACATCGAAATCGCCAAGCGCTACCCGCGCGACGCCCGCTTAGCCATCGACCTCAACATCGTCGAACGCTATCAGGACGTCTACCCCACCAAGCAACAAACCGGTGCCGAGTTATTCGGGTTAATTCACCACGCCGCCCAGTCCTTCCCCCGCGTCGCTCTTTATTTTGAAAAGTCCATCCTCGCCCCGGACTACCCCTTGCTCTCCAGCGCCTCCGCCGTGAAGCCCAAACGGCTGACTGAAAATCGCTTCGAAGCCGAACGCCCCTTCGGTCTCGCCCACTCCGGCGCACTTACCGTGAATGGCGAGCCTTGGCCGGTAACTGATGGTGAAACCGCCTGGCTCCCCGCCGGCAAACTCGCCATCGCCCCCGCCACCCGCCAACCCGAACTCCGCATCCTCGACTTAAATGCCGAGTTACTCTCCGCCCAATCCCGCCGCGATGCCGTCGACTTTGAATACCGCTCCAGCGCCCGTGCCTTAGCTCAATTCAGCGCCCCGATAACCATCCTCGAAATCGACGGCAAACGCATAACCCCCGACTGGATCGACGAACCAACCCGGGTCATCGCCCTCCCCGCCGGCCAACACCGCATCCGCGCAACGAACCCCACTAACGAATCAAGTTCGCGCCACGTAGCATTGGCTCATCGCCCAGCACCTCAGCCGGAGTCCCCCGGCCCGCAATGCGGCCCTTGTCCAGCACTACACAGTCGTCCGCGATTTCTTCGAGTAAGTGCAAGTCATGCGTGGCAATGATGAGCGTCTTTCCCAGTGACTCCCAGCTCTTCATCAACTGCACGATCTGCCCCTGGCTCCGCGGATCCAGCGCCGCGGTAGGCTCGTCCAGCAGAATCACTTCCGGGTTCATGATCAGCACCGAGGCCAGGGCCACCCGCTTCTTTTCGCCCCCCGAGAGCCGATGCGGAGCACGGTCGTGCAACTCGGCGATCTCGAAATACTCGAGTGCTTCGCCCACCATTTCCTTGATGCGCTCCTTCGGCCAACCCAGTTGCAAAGGCCCAAAAGCGACCTCGTCAAAGACCGTCGGACAGAATAGCTGCACGTCGGGATTTTGGAACACGAGACCCACGCGCTTGCGGAAGGCATGGGCAAAGCTATCGTGCTCAAAGTCCACCTCGGTCAGCGGCGCCCCGTGGTAGCGCACCGTGCCGGAGTCGGGAAAATAGAGGCCGTCTAGAATCCGCAGCAACGTGGACTTCCCGCAGCCATTGGCCCCCAAAAGAGCCAACCGCCGTCCCGCCGGCACCGCCAAAGAAACCCGGTCGAGCGCCGTAACTCCGCGATAGGCGAAGGACACGTTCTCGAGTTCAAAGACGTTCATCGCCACAACGCCCCGGCGCAAACCAAGCCGAGCAAGCCCAATGCGGCCCACTCGCGCGCCGACATCGGGCTCTCGTCCAGCACATGCACCTCGCCGCGATAGCCTCGCGACTGCATTGCCAAATGAATGTCGCTGCTGAGCTCGAAAGCCTTGCTCATCAAGACACCCACCGTCGCAATGGCCATCGTCCGCCGTTGCGCCGCCGGCAGTTCGCCAGCCAAGCGGCTCTGCCGTCCTTCCAGCATATCGAGCGTGGTTTGGATGAACAGGAAGATGTAGCGATAGGTCATGCCGATCAGCACCACGGCCACCACCGGCAAGCGGAACGCCCGCATCGCCCGCAGTAACTGGTGCCAAGGCGTGGTGGAGACCAGTAAGCTACCCAGCGTGCTGGTCGTCAGCACCCGCGCCAGCAGCAGCGTTGCCGTGCGCCAACCGGTCTCCGTGATCGTCAGGCCCAGCACGCTCACCCATGGCGCGCCCGGCGTCAGAAACAAGGCGGGCAGGGCAATGACGCCGCTGAAGAGCAGCACGCTGGTCCACAGCGTAGTGAGTTCGCGCCACTTCAGGCGGCTCGATAAAGCCAGGCCGACGCCCACTCCCCAAATGCCCAACACCAAGGCATGTGACTGCGCCGCCGCGGCCGTGAGGATCAAAATCCCAGCCCCGGCCAGCTTCACCCGAGCGTCAACCTGCTGTAAGAAGCCGCCATTAGCCGCGGAGAGTTCCGCGGAGAAGGAACGGTCCAGGACGTGAGAGAGTTCGCCGAGTGTGCGGTCCAGAAAGCCTTTGCGCCGGTGCACCAGATGGTGCAGGCCTTCAGACATCGCGCGTCCGCGCGCCAAAGGCCGACAGCATCAGCGACACCAGGATGATGAGCCCGGTGCCCGCCATCGCCGAAAGCACATAGCCGAAGGCCGCGTTCTTCAGGATGGGCGGCGCGTAATCCGGGATCGGCGCGGTCCAAATGGACGAGAGCCGTGCGAGGCCCTCGGGCGCGGATGCTGGGATTTGCCCCTGAGAAACAGCCGCAATCTCGCGCCGGGATTCGGGCTTGGCAAAGTCGTCCGGAGCCCACTCGCCCCAAGCCGAGCCCACGGCCAGCAGGCCCAGCGGCGTCAGGATCATCAAGAGAGCTAGCCCGGCCCAGAGCTTCTTCAGCGAGCCTTCGGCCACCGTCCGGTCCGCGCCCGGAGCCTCGCGCGCCAACAAACCTGGGTCGGTCTTTTGCAGATACGACACCACCCCCGCCGACACCAGGAACTCGGCGAAGCCCGCAAAAGTGAGGTGGCCAATCATCATGGCCGGGATGGCAATGCTCAACGAGTAGGGCGCATAGAGCGGCGTGCCCGCGGCATCGTGAAAGAGCAACGGCTGCAGGCCAAATTCAATTGCCGTAATCAACGCCGCGGCGTTGATGCCGGCGTACCCGGCCAAGCCTGCCGCCAGCAATCTGCGCGACGAACCCATCGCCGAAGTGCCTGCCACCAGGCGATACACCAGCGATGCCACCAAACTGCCGACGATGGCGATATTGAAGCAGTTCGCGCCGATCGCCGTAATCCCGCCATCGCCAAAGAAGACGGCCTGAATCACCAAAGCGACCGAGATCGCCAGCATTCCCGCCCAAGGGCCCAGCACTACGGCCGCCAAGCCAACGCCCGTCGCATGGCCCGTCGTGCCGCCCGGCAAGGGCAGGTTGAACATCATGATCACGAACGAAAAAGCGGAGAATACTGAGATTAACGGCAGAAAGCGGGAGTGCAAATGCCGTTTCACCTTTTGCAAAGCCACATACCAAAACGGCGCCGCCGACGCGTAAGCAATCGCGCAGGTGGAAGGACTCAAATAGCCGTCTGGAATATGCATACGAACCCTATTATTGTGCTACAAGTTCTCTACGCAGGATTTGGGTGTTCGGATTTACCGAATCTAAAGCAGCAACGTTTCTACCCGCCGGGCGTGTACCATGTCGTCGCAGGGCGACCAGCCGAAGAGCGTGAACCGGCCATCCTGCGAAGCCACCATGGCGAGCGCGTCCCGCTGGTCATGCGTGAACTGGGCGGCCGAAATGTGCCGCGTGCCCCCCAACTGGGCGGGTTCCACCACCTTAACTACCGAGCCCTCAATCGGCTCGCTGATCGTCAGTTGGGCCACCGGAGCGGACTGCCGGCGGCGAATGATCTTGGCTCCAAAGGCCAGCACCTCGAAGCGGTCGTTCAGAATCGTCGCTCCATCGGCGGCCGTCAGTCCGGCCACGCCGTCGATGTCGCGGCCGGTGGCCAACGTACCAAAAACCGGGGAGACGGCGTAGAACATGGGCGACATGATGGACTCGCGCCAAGCCTCACTTTGCGAGGGCACCACCAACAGTGTGCCGCCCCGGCCATGGGCACGCATGGAAACGGCCAGTTGAATGAGGATACCGGCCTTATCTTGAAGCTGGGATTCGAGGCCGAGCAGCGGCGTCAGAATAGAGGGGCAATCGGGCATCGTGGCCGCCCGTTGATCGATCACCTTCAACTGGTCGCCTTCAATGACGGCGATGTTGATGAACTTGCCGGCCGCTTCGGCGCGGCTGTATTTGATCACCAGCAATCCGGGCGCGATGATCTCGACCACCAGACAATAGGGCGGCAGGTGGTGCATCGTGCCCCACATCGTTTGGCCGTCGACGCCCAAGTGAACACCAGGACGATCGACCGCCGGGGCGACCCGGGTAAGCGATTCGGGCGTCAGAGGCACTGGAGCCGCAAAGAGCAGCGGCCGCGGGATCTGTTCCGGGCCAGCCAGCGCCAGCGAAACCCGTGGCGATTGCCCCTCTTCCCGCCGCAGGCTGGCCCAAAAAGCGACATTCAGAATGGCTTCGAGCATCGCCAAGTCCGGCAGCGCCGCTTGAGGGGCGAGTAGTTCAAAGTGGCGATGGACGCGGAAAGCAGCGGCGCGAGCGATGGGATAAGCCGGTTCGGTCATCTTCTTGGATTGTAGCGCGGAATGTTCTTGACTATGGTCATTTTCTTAGACTATTATCTGGATATGGAGCAAATTAGTGTTTCCGAATT
>JAYVUQ010000866.1:0-4029 GCA_043787785.1 Bryobacteraceae bacterium | reverse complement strand
GGGCGGACGATACTCTTCACCGACAATGACAGGCATTTCGGGCGTAGAGGCGGGATGGGCGCCGCCACCTTTGACGAAGAGCTCCCAGTCCATGATGCGATTGTCTTTGTTGGCGACCAGGGTGGCGGCGACGTCGTGACCCTCGGCGCGGCCCATCATGATCATGTTCTCGAGCGAGTTTCGCAGGTTACCGCCGTAGTTCGTGTGGGCGTGCGTGGTGCCGCTGTAGAACCCTTTGGCGCGCATGCTGACGATGGACTTGAGGGTGAGTATGGCGGAGGTGACTTCGCCTTCTTTGACGTCAACTTCCTGGCGCGCGATCTGATACTCGAAGCCCTTGACGGCTTCGAGCTTCAGCTTACCGACGGGCGCTTCGAGGACGAAGTCGCCGTCGGTGTGAAAGACGTGGTCGCCGGAGCGATAGGTCATGCGGGTGGTGGCAACGCGGGCATAGGCGTCAGCGGGCGGGTAGGACTTGCCGTCGGAGGCGTCGGCGTAGATGCGGGCGGCGGTGCGGCTTTGGGAGGCTGAGTCCATGATGCGCACCTGAACCCGGCCCATGGGACGCCGCCAGCGACGCGCGGTAATTTCGACTTTCCGTTTTTCGCCGCCGTACGTTTCGAGAAGACACAACTGCGGCAAGCCGCCTTCGTTGGTAACATAGGCGATCCATTCGCCGTCGGGGGACCAGCGCGGGTGGAAATCGTCGAACGACCCGAAGGTCATCTTGTAGGCTTCGCCGCCCGCGACGGGCAGCACATATAAGTGGTTAAACTCGTCGGCCGCGCCGCCGCTCGACGAGTAGATGATGCGCTTCCCGTCGATGGAGACATCGGGCCGCGTGCGGTAGAGGGTCTGCTCGCGCATGACGGTTTTGGCTTTCAAGATGCCGTCGGGCTCCACCGGGACGCGCAAGACATCGCCTGAGCCGAATTCGGCATGGCGATTGGAAATTAGTACGATTTCCCTGCCCCCCGGCATCCAGGCGGGCTGGGTGGTCATATCCCAAGGGCCGAAGTACAGGCGATTCTTGCCGAAGTTGTGATCACGGGTGATGGCTACCTCGGCGCCGTTCCATTGGCCGTTCCTAAAAGGTCGTACATAGAGGTTGAAGTAACCGGCGGGCTTACTCGAAATATAGGCGATTTGGGTGCCGTCGGGGGAGAATACGGCGTCGGTGTAAAGGTGAGTGTCAGTAGTGAGCGGATGCCACTCGCCGGTCTCGGTATTTACGGCTTCTAACTGGATGCTTTTGCCGTCGTCGTCCGCAGAGTATACGATCCATTTACCGTCCGGAGACCACGTGGGCGAAGAGTGATACTTCCGGTTGTAGGAAAGTTCCCAGGCGGTGCCGGTGCGGGGATCCACTTTCCAGATGGAGCCATACATCGAGACGGCAATCCACTTACCGTCAGGCGACCAAGCCGGAGACCACGGCGTCGAGGTGGGCACTTGCGGCAAATAGTAATTGAACATGTAAGTGCCGCCATGTTTCGAAGCTGAGTACTCCGATTCTTGCGCCGCCAGAAAGACGGCGCCCAGGGTGAAGCAAATGGCAAGTTTCATTAAAATTGGTACCTGAGCGCGAATTGTAAGATGCGCGGGTCACCCGCCGTTTGGATTCGGCCGAAGGTTTGGTTGATGAGCACGCCATCCGGCTGCCCGAAGTTCGCCCGGTTGAGCGTGTTGAAGGATTCGGACCGGAACTGTAAGTTCCCGCGTTTTTCGCCGAGCCGGAAGGTCTTGACAAGGGAGAAGTCGGTGCTGAGCAGGCCGGGGCCGCTGAAGAGATTGCGGCCCGCGGTGCCGTAAAGGCCCGGGCCGTTGGCGACGAAGGCAGTGGTATTGAAGAATTTTTGGATCATGTCGTTTTTGTTGGAATAATCGCGGGTGAAAGTGCCGACGAGGTTCGGCCGGTCAAAACCGACTCCGGTGAGGGAGTTATCGCGACCGGCGGTAACAAAGACGGGCAGTCCGCTGGAGGCCACGATCAGGCCGGAGAGTGACCAGTTGCCGAACGCATTGCCCACCCAGCCTTTGCGCGCAAACGGAAGCTCATAGACGAAGGAGGCGGTGAAGACATGGTTGCGGTCTTCGTCGGAGCGAGCGCGATCGAGACGGGAATTGAAAGGATCCTGCGGCACTTGGCCGAGGTTCTGCGCCGAGTAATAGTCGAGTAACTTACCGAAGGTATAGCCGCTGACGAAGGTGAGGCCTTTGCTGAATCTCCGGGTGAGGGAGAGCTGCAGCGAATGATAGGATGCATTCGAGTTAGTGGCCACCTCGCGGAAGCTGGCATAAACGCCGGGCAGAAGAGGCCGGCGGGCGTCGGTGTTGGCCGTGGTGGATTGGCCGGGAATGTAAGTGGCCGGATTCTTTTGCAGCATCTGGAATAAGTTATGCGAGATTTTGCCGACATAGCCAGCGCGCAAGATGGTGTTGCCGGGCAGCGTTTTCTCGATCGTGAAATTCATCTGGTGGGTGTAAGGCGAGCGCATGGTGGGCGCGAGCACCGTGAAGAGGCTCATGGGGAAGGTGAACTTCGCGGTGTCCGGCGAGTAAATGTACGGGAAAGGATTTACGCGGCCTTGATAGGGGTTTGCGAAGGACGGCGGATTGTTGATGGTGTTGCTGATGACGAAGGGCTGGTTGACGGCTGGGTAGGTCCAGAGGTCGGAGCGCATGTCGTCATAGTACAAGCCATAGCCGGCGCGGATGCTGAAGTGGCCTTTGCCAAAGGGATCCCAAGCCAAGCCGATCCGCGGGGCGAAGTTGTTCTTGTCAGCGGGCACTAAGCCGCGCGGAATGCCGGTGTCACCGGGGAACACCATGCCCAGAGGCGCATCGGTCTTGACCGTGCTCTTCTGCCCCGCGCGATAGGTATTGGTGCGGTTGTAGACGGCGTTGTAGGGCTGGAAGTATTGGTAGCGCAAGCCGACATTCATGGTGAGTCGCGAACTCACGCGGATATCATCCTGGGCAAAGACATACCAGTCGAAACCTTTGACGAGGCGTTCGTAGGGGCTGGCTTGAGTAAGACGCAGAGGCCGTCCGATGAGGAAATCGGCAAACGCGACGCCGGAGACGGAACCATCGAAGGCGAAGGTGCCTTGATTGCCGGACGAGCCGCGGTTCACCATTTCCGTGCGCTCCCATTCGCCGCCAAAGCTCAGCGAGTGTTTGCCTTTGATCCAGCGAAGGGTGTCGCCGATTTGATAGATGTTCGGGCGCTCGGCGAAGATATCGGTAGTCGCCAGATTGAAATATCCGCTGATGTTGACGTTCGGCATCTGCGGCGTGATGACCCCGGGATAGACGGCCCCGAGATCGGAGAGCTGGGTGTTGTCGAGGACGTTGACGAAGGAATTGAGCCGGTTGACGCCGAGGCGTAATTCATTCAGCAGGTTGGAGCTGAAGGTATGGGTATCGTGGAAGGCATAATTTCCGACCTTCAGTCCCTGGGAGGTCGGCGCGTAAGGAGCGATATTGCCGCTCTGCACCCGGAGGTTACTGCCTTCGTGGAAGTAACGGAAGTCCATCATATTCTTCTGGCTCAAGAGGTAGTCCACGCGAAAGAGGTACTGCTTGTCGCTACTGGGCTGGGAGACATTCATGGCCCAGCGGCCGTCGGAGGTATTGGGCAAGGGCAAGAACTTTTGCATGAGATTGCCGGCGACGGGATCGAAGCGGGTGGAGGGAATGATGCCGTTCGGGAACGGCTGGCCGGTTAAGGGATCGTTGGGGCGGCGGGGGGAGGCGGAGAAGTTGCCGCCGCGTTCGAGTTCGGTGGCAGGACGCGCGGTGGCCAGAAGGTTGGTCTGCCGCACTTCGGTGCCTTGATAGGAGCCGAAGACGAAGAGCTTGTTCTTGACGATGGGGCCACCCGCGGTGAAGCCGTATTGATTCTGACGCAGCGTGGGCTTGCTGACGGAGAAGAAGTTGCGGGCGTTCAACGAGCTGTTGCGTAGGTAGTCCCAAGCCGAACCGTGGAACTGATTGGTGCCGGCGCGGGTGACCGAGACGATAATG
>JAYVUQ010000865.1:0-4165 GCA_043787785.1 Bryobacteraceae bacterium | reverse complement strand
GCCCAAGACGAGTTTGGCGTAAAGGCGAGACGCCCAGCGCATCATTTCGTGATGGCTGCGCGAGCGGGAATCAGCATGGCGTTGCGGATGAGGTGGAGGCCGACCTGGCCTTCGAGCGAGAGCAGGCTCTCGGGATGAAACTGCACACCTTCGATGGGCAAGTCCCGATGGCGGAGCCCCATGATGATGCCGTCCTCGCTTTCGGCGGTGACTTCAAGCTCGCTGGGCAGCGAACTGCGGCGGGCATAGAGCGAATGGTAACGGCCGACGCGGAAGCGCTCGGGAAGGCCCGCAAACACTCCCGTATTGTGGTGCCGGATGTACGAAGGCTTGCCGTGCATCGGATAGTCGAGCACGTCGAGTTCGCCGCCAAAGGCTTCGACAATGCCTTGGAGACCGAGGCAGACGCCAAAGACGGGCAGGCCGCGGCGGGCGGCTTCCCGGACTAAGCCGGGTACGCCAAAGTCAGCGGGGCGGCCGGGGCCGGGCGAGATCAGAAGTAAGTCGGGCTTAACTTCGTCGAGTAAGTGACGCGGGAAACCGGAGCGGTAAGTGACGATGCTAGCGCCGGCTTGGCGGGCATAATTCGCCAAGGTATGGATGAAGCAGTCTTCGTTATCGACCAAGAGTAACTTCAAGCCAGTAGCTGGAGTCTGGGCTTTTGACTTAGTCACCTTCGGCGCGGGCGGGCCCAGCGCGCGGAAGAAGCCCGTCGCTTTGAGGCGCGTTTCCGCCTCTTCGGCTTCGGGTATCGAATCATAGAGCAGCGTGGCGCCGGCGGAGTAATGCGCCCAGCCGTCTTTAAGGTGGGCCGTGCGAATGGTGATGCCGGTGTTGATGTCGCCGTTCATGGCGATCATGCCGACGGCGCCGCCGTACCAGCCGCGGGCGGACTTCTCGAGATCCTCGACGGCCTGCGCCGCCCACTTCTTAGGAGCGCCGATTACGGTGACGGCCCACATGTGGGTTAAAAAAGCATCGAGCGAATCGAAGCCAGGTTCCAGCGTGCCCTCGACATGGTCGACGGTATGGAAAAGCCCGGCATAGGATTCAATCAGGCGGCGGCCGATCACTTGCACCGAGCCAGGCAGGCAGACGCGGGACTTGTCGTTGCGGTCGACGTCGGTACACATGGTGAGTTCGCTCTCTTCCTTGGGGGAATTGAGTAACTCACGGATGGCGTCGGCGTCGCGCAAGGGATCGCCGGTGCGGCGAGCGGTGCCGGAGATGGGGCAGGTTTCAACGCGCGTGCCTTCCACCCGGACGAACATTTCGGGCGAAGCGCCGACGAGCGCCTCGTCACCCAACTGGATGAGGAACTCGTAGGGGCTGGGGCTGAGTGTCTGGATGCGTTCAAAGAGCTCGGAAGGGCGGGCGCCATAGGGCGTACGGAAGGTCTGGCGAAGGACGACCTCGTAATAATCGCCCACCTTCATCCGCTGGCGCACGGTTTCGACGTTGGCCATGTATTCTTCGGGGGTGTGATCGCTGACGATGGCCGCGGAGGGCAGCACGATGGGCGGCGGGACGGGCTCGCCGGTGCGATCGACGCCGACGGTGGACTGGCCGCCGAGCGAAAAGTCATAGTCATAGCGGACGATCTGCTCTTTCTTGCGGTCCATGAACCAGATCTGGTCGCACAGGAAGAGGTGCAGGTCTTTGACGCCCGCGCGGGGGTGGCGCAACTGGATAGGGTCGAATTGGAAGAGCAGGTCGAAGCCAAAGGCGCCGACCAGCGCCAAGTGCGGATCCTTGGCGTGACGGAACTCATTGGTGAAAGCGCGCAGGATGGAAAAGGCCGAAGGCTGGCGGCTGCGTTCTTCTTCGGAGAAAAGCTCAGGCAGCGGCTGGAGGGTGCCGGTGAGTTCGCCGTCGGTGACTTGGAACTCCTCCCAATGAGGATGTTGGGTGAGCACCGGCGTCAGCATGAGCAGAATGCGGCGGCCACGTTCGTTCAGGGCGCGGAACTGGATGTGGCGACCGGCGGCGATGACTTCGAGGGGCGGTTTCACCGTGCCGAAGTCCCAACGCGAGTAGCGCCCCGGGTATTCATAGCCAGAAGAAAAATAGCAGCCGCGGAATTGGTCGAGTTCGCGAAGCAGACCTCGGAGGCTCTGTCGATAGGGGACCTTCGAGGTTTGCCGCGTCACCGAAATTCCGCTGGGGGTTTGGTAGCGGAGATGGGACATGGGGTGCTCTCCCCTTTACGATAACAGCCGCGTGCTAGCGTGAAGAGAATGAAGTGGGATGGCAGCCTGGAAAAGCTATTGGCGGGCGACGAGCGAGTGACGCTGGACAGGGCGGCGCTGGAACTGGCGCGTTTGGAGTTTACGGACCTGGAACCCGGGACGTGGATCGACCTGCTGGACTTTCATGCCGAGACGATCAGGCGGCGCATGGAAGGTGACCCGAACGCTTTTCTGCGCGAGGCGCATCATTATTTATTTGAAGAGCAAGGCTTTCGTGGGAATGATTCGAGTTATTACGATCCGCGCAATAGTTGCCTGAACGAGGTCTTGCGGCAGCATACGGGGATTCCTATTGCTCTGTCGGTGGTCTATTTGGAGATTGGGCGACGGCTGGGGGCCGACGTTTACGGGGTGCCGTTGCCCGGCCATTTTGTGACAGAATTCCGCCACGGTGGCTTTTCGGTATACCTCGATGTTTTTCGCGGTGGGCGATTCCTGAGCCGCGAAGAATGCCGGCAGATGATTCGCGAAATGGGCGGCAATGTGGGCGAGAGCGACTTTGAACCGGCCACGCGCCAGCAGATTCTGCTGCGCATGCTGAACAACCTGCGCGGCATCTACGTGCGAACGCGCGCCTACACCAAGGCCACGGCGGTACTGGACTGGATGTTGGTGGCGCGGCCCTTGGCGGCGGAACTGTGGAAGCAGCGCGGGCAGTTGGACATCGAGCGCGGGGACTTTGCACAGGCCCGGCGGGATCTGGAGCAATATCTGCACCTGGCGCCAAATGCCGAAGACCGGGCCGGGGTCGAGCGCCGGATCGCCGCCTTGGACATAGGACCCATCCGGCTGAATTAACATTATTTTGACTCGTAAGCCATTGATTCTATGAAAAATACGAAACCTAAGGTCTAGAACTGTGGGTTCCGCGTTCAAGTTTTTCCCAAACCGAACCGATGGATGAGTGATGGGAAATAGTACAGGTAGTAGCAGAGTGGAGAGCCCCACGAACAACTGGTTCCGGCGTGACATATCCGAGATCGATAGCGAGGTACTGCTGAATCAGTTTAATAAACTGATGAATGAGTTGCTGCGCGGCAACGTGACCCGAAATACGTTTCAGCCGTGGGAGATCGAGATTCTGCTGGATATCGAAGGCTGCCAAATGCGTGATTCGGCGAAACGCGAGACGCTAAAGCGCTATCAGAAGGCCGTGCAGCGGGACATGGAAAAAGGCGCGGCCCGCCCGATGATGATTACCGCCTACTTGGCCAATCAGCGTTCAAGGCGGGTGACGGCGGCCCCGGCCACAGGCCAAGCGGTGGCCCAAGTGGTAACCGAACCGGTAACCGCCGCCTAAGCTACGCTATCCTGAGGGTTGGGAGGCGAGAAGCTGATATGGGTTGTGCTGCAGGCGCATCAGGGGCATTTCTAGAAGAAGAGCCCAATCGGACCGGCAGGCGCGTAAAGTGCGTCAAGTTTGACCGGGAAATGTATGGCATGGACGAGATTCCTTTCGAAAATCATCCGCTCGGCCAGCGCATCTACGACAACGTTTCGAAAGAAGCCTGGAAGTTGTGGATGGAGCAGATGAAGATGATCATGAACGAATATCGTCTGAATTTGGGCACCAAAGAGGCGCAGGAGTTCCTTTTGCAGCAAATGGAAAGCTACTTCTTCGGCGAAGGGGCCGCGTTGCCGCCCGGTTTTGTGCCGCCCAAGGCGAAGAGCTGAGGATTTTGATCACCGGGTGTGCGTGTTCATGCCGCAATTGGTTAGGAAGAACGGGGCGGGCCAAGACGGCTGGCCCCGTTCCTGATTTCGAGTGAATGGTTACCGTATCCGCTTTCACTACGAGCGCGTCGCGTGAGCGGCGGGTTACATTCGGACAGGAGGCAGACGGTCAAGGCACCAGCGGTTTACGAGCGATGCAGACGTAGCCGAGGGTAAAGTTCTTTTCGCGGTCGAGGCGATCG
>JAYVUQ010000864.1:0-2621 GCA_043787785.1 Bryobacteraceae bacterium | reverse complement strand
CGGGAAATCAACGACGAGCGTGTCGCCTCCAGTCGCAACCGCCGCAATCCGCGCGGTGTAAAACGCAAGATGAGCAACTACCCGATCCGCCGTCGTGGATACAAGCGGTCACCGCCAATCAATATTCCAGAGGCCATCAAAATTGTTAAGTGACGAGTATTGGGGTTAGCCCTCCTTATCGGCGAATCGGCGGGAAACTAATCCGGTACTCGATGGCGGGGTTACGAGCTTGGGGCGAAGCGCAGCCGGGTGGCGGGAGTATCGAGGCCCATTCGATGAAACTCGCTGACCCACGCCCGGAAACGCGTGAGGAGGCGATCCAACCCGTGCCCGCGTAGCCGTAGTCGTCGGCCTCCTGCTGCTGGCGCGCGCTGTGCGCCTTCAGGGCCACGGTGATACGGGCGAGGAGGTCTTGGGTCTCAGCGAGACGGCCGGCGTATAGCCCGGCCGCGCTGCGGTCGGCGTGGTTGGTGGTGGCGTTGGCGTTGGCGTAGTTCACGATGACATTAAGCACTCTGGTCGCTCCTCAATGCGAGTGAATTCGGCCCACCCGTCACGGCGGTCGGCCACATTCAGCGTGGCTAGTGGCTAAACGAGTTCGGCCCTCAAGCGTGAGGCACCTACTGCTGGCCCGCGCTATGCACAAGCCCTTGACCTATCGCAGTGATGTCACGGAGCGGTGACGTCACTGGATTGGGTCAGATTCGGGCCAAATGCCGTTCAGACACGCTGACTGCGGTTTGCGCGGCACCGTAATAACTGAATTCCCTTGTAAAGTGTCGCAGTTCTCCGTGTCGGGCGCACTCCACGTCGAGCATGCGGTCGGAACCGGCTGCCCCGCACTACCCTAGATTTTTGAGAGATGTTGTCTTGTTCTACATGCCTTTTCTGGTCACGACTGACACTAAGTCTCTGGACAACTTTCCCTGGCACCGACTCTCTGCCGATTCCCACCCAGATTCCCCTTTCAAAAGTAGAACTTCAGCGCTAGCTGGACCTGCCGTGGCTCGAATGTCGTACGAATCGTGCCGAAAACCGTACTCGACCGGTCGCCGTTTGCCGGAAAGAAGTTCGTCTTGTTCAGCGAATTAAACATTTCCCCGCGGAACTGCAGGCGCATCCCCTCGCGGGGAAGCCGCAAATCCTTGTGAATGCCGAGGTCAGCCTGAAATAGCGGATGGCTGCGGGCGACGTTGCGCCCAGCGTCTCCGAAGGGTTTGGTGCGGTCGGTGGGTATCACTACGTTCGCCGGGTTCAAATAGTTGTCGATCGTGCGCTGGGCCGCCGGAGTTACTGGATCGCCGATCAGATTGGGACGAGGCGCCGAACTACCCACCGCGAATTGCGCGGACGGACTATAGCGCAGATTGATCGGTTGGCCGCTCCACATACTGTTGATCACCGACAACTGCCATCCTCCCATCACCGCCCCAGCCACATACGGCAATCTTGCGCCAAAACGCCGGCCCTTACCGACCGGGATATCCCACACCAGGCTCGTCACACTGGTGAGGGTCTGGTCGTAAGCGGAGACCGCCTTGTCGTTGCGTAGATTCCTGATGTCTTGCGGACCTGCGGCGTCGCCGTTCGGATTCTCCAGCGACTGTGCTACATTATCGATCGCCTTAGAGTAGGTAAACGACTGCAGCACGTAGAATCCTTTTTTTGACCGGCGTTCGAAACGCACCTGTAGCCCGTGGTAGTTCGAGAAGGCGCCGGCAAAGTTTGTATTGATGCTGGCATACTGCGGAATCGGCCGGCGCAATTGCAGCAGAGTATCCTCGTTCGGGCCGTTCGGCCGCGCCTGATTGTACTCGCCGAACATCGGCAGTTTGATTCCGCGGTTGCCGACGTAGCCAACGTCAACCAGCGTGTCCTTGGCAATTTCGCGTTGAATCGAGAAAAACCAGCTTTGCACATAAGCAGTCGGGAAATTGCGCGGCACGTACTTCACCGAAGCCAGTAGCGGATCGAACCGGCTGGGCGAGGTGAAGTTCTCCGGATACCCCTGCTGGGTCGTACGGAAGTTGGCGGGTGAACTCGTATTCTGCGTAAAGTTCGCGTTCACGACCTGGGGTCCATTGACGGCTAGTAGATTGCCGGTGCCGGCTCGATTGAAGTGCTGGTAGGAAATTCCATAGCCGCCGCGAATTGCCATTTTTCGCGTGGGGC
This sequence comes from Bryobacteraceae bacterium, assembly GCA_043787785.1. Lineage (GTDB taxonomy): Bacteria > Acidobacteriota > Terriglobia > Bryobacterales > Bryobacteraceae > JALHNI01. The sequence continues at coordinate 449 of JAYVUQ010000864.1, read as the reverse complement.
TATACGCGAATCCGAGGCGGGGCGCCCAGTTATTGCGGTCTGGATTGATCAGCGCCCGTTCGGCCATCGATCCCGCCTTCGAGAGCACAATCGAGTTAGTGCCAGGGTCGTAGTTCGAGGCGCGGTTGTCGCGTTCGAATTGAGGCGTCGCATATTCATAGCGAACCCCAAGATTCAGAGTCAGCTTGGAGTTAACGCGATAATCGTCTTGCAGGTAAGTGAAGTTCATGCGCTGAGAATATTGAGCAACAAAGAAGTTCACGAGTGCATAGCTATTGCGAAGGCCGAACATGAAGTCGGCGAGGTTGTACGTCGCGCTGTCTGCCGCCCCACCTACCGGCCGGCTGAAGTTACCGCTGTAACTATCCTGGCCGTAGAGCGGATTGACATCTTGAATCTCCGTGTGAACGCGCTGAAATTCATAACCGGCCTTGAGGGAGTGCTTGCCC
>JAYVUQ010000863.1:0-5552 GCA_043787785.1 Bryobacteraceae bacterium | reverse complement strand
GAGTACGTCGATCAGCGGCGAAAACTAGGCTCTCATTCAAAGTCCACCCCGCCCGGCCGCCGGTTCCCTTTTCCAAAAGGGTGCCGGCGGCCGGGCCTTTTTTGTGCCCCTTCCCCACGGACAACTTGTCCCCGAGATTTAGACAATTTGTCTTCACTCCCGCCGCAAAAGCTGAGCCATCTATTTAGAACCAATCACTTACACTTTGGCACCCAGCTTGCAATAACAACGGCATGGAAAAGCCCTCGATCCTCCCAGTCTTAAAGGCAAGCCTCAGCCTAGTCCTCACTGCAGCCCTCGCTTTAGGGCAGCCGGTGCCCGTCCGTGAGCAATCGGCCGTCTGGGGTGCCTTCGCCCCCGCAGACCTAGCCAAGCTCTCCAGCGAAATCGTACGCCCCGCCAAAGGCGATCCCGCGCTCGAAGAAGAAATCGACGTCATTGTGCAATACCGCGAAGCTCCCGAACAGCAGGTGGAGCGCGCCACCCGCAAGGGCGCCAAAGTGAAGGGCGTCTTGGCCAACGCCCTCGTCGCCCGCATGACCCGCCAAGCCGCCGCCGACTTGGCCAAAGATCCCGATGTCATCTATGTCAGCCCCGACCGCGAAGTATCCGCCTCCGGCCTGATCGACTACTCGTCCGCCACGGTTGGCGCGCCCATCGCCCGCACCTCTACGGGCTTCGACGGCCGCGGCATCGGCATCGCTTTTATCGATTCCGGTGTAACGGCGAACAACAAAGACTTCGACAACGCCGCCTGTGTCGACTCGACGACGCGAGTCGTTTATAGGCAGGACTTTGCCACCTGGAAGGCTTCCAACTCGGACCCTTACGGGCACGGTACCCACGTCGCGGCCATCGCCACGGGTAATGGCTGCGTCGCCGACGGCAAAGAGCAGGTGCCCGGCATCGCGCCCGCCGCCAACATCATCAGCTTGCGGGCTCTCGATGATCGCGGCAAGGGAACTGACAGCTCGTTGATCGCCGCCATTGATCGAGCTATCGCCCTCAAAACCACTTACAACATCCGCGTGATGAATATTTCGGCCGGCCGCATGGTGAAAGAAACTTACACGCTCGATCCGCTTTGCCAAGCCGTGGAGCGGGCCTGGAATGCCGGCATCGTCGTGGTGGTGGCTGCGGGCAACAATGGCCGCGATAACACGATGAATACCAATGGCTACAGCACGATCACTTCGCCCGGCAACGATCCCTTCGTCATTACCGTGGGGGCGATCAACGATAAAAAGACGCCGTCCAAGGCGGACGATGCCTTACTCACCTTCTCGTCGAAAGGCCCGACCCTGATCGATCAGTACGTCAAGCCGGATCTCATGGCGCCAGGCGCCAAGGTCCTGGCCTCGAAGCCTTTGAATACGTACCTCCAGTCGCAGTTCCCGAGGAACACGTTAGCCGGTGCCGACATCCGAACCGACTCCTACTTTTGGTTGAGCGGCACCAGCATGGCGACGCCCATCGTTTCCGGTGCCGCGGCCCTTTTGCTGCAAAAGACCCCGTCGCTCACGCCCGACCAGGTGAAAGCCCGGCTCATGCAGACGGCCAGTAAGTCCTTCCCTTCGCAGACCTCCTGGAAGGACCCTAGGACGGCTATCACCTACACTGCTTACTCCGACCTGTTCACGGTCGGCGCGGGCTACCTGGATGTCGTGGCGGCGCTCAACAGCGTCGAAAACATTGCGGCTACGGAATCAGCCAAGTCCCCCCGCGCCCGACTGCGCACCGACGGCAAAGTGGAAACCTACAACGACACCTCGAATGTCGTAACCGGCACCAACATTGTGTGGGGCTCTAATATTGTCTGGGGCTCCAACGTCGTCTGGGGCAGCACGGTTCTCGTCAGCGGTTCGAACGTCGTCTGGGGCGAGAGTATTGTCTGGGGCAACAGCGCGGTCAACGGCTACAGCGTGGTTTGGGGTAGCAGCATCGTTTGGGGTTCAGCCAGCCCCTTCTCGGAAAGCTTGTCCGTCGACGGCGAAAACTAACTCGAGCTTGCAATCGGCCTCTCCGCTTTAGGGCCGAATGCACCCGCGCCCGGCCCGTCAGATTCCTGCTCGCTCCAGGTTTCCAGACGCTCCGGGCGCTCATTATTGCCGGTAGCCCGGATCCTTCCGGTCCATCAGCCGCTTCATCGCCGCAAACTCCGGGTTCGGATTCTTGCTATACCCCTCGTCCCCTTCGGCCTTCAGAAAGACATCGCTCCGCTCCCGGCTCAGGTCGCGCACCGGCGGTGGCGGGATGACCAACGACCCACCCGTCGCCTGCGCCGCTAACTGCACCTGGCAAGCCCGCTCCAACCGGTACATCCGCACAAAGGCCTGCGCCACCGTCTCTCCGCAAGTCAGCAAGCCATGGTTGCGCAAAATCAGAATGTCCTTCGTCCCCAAGTCTTTGGCCAAACGCTCCCGCTCTTCAAGATCCAGGCTCGGCCCCTCAAAGTCGTGGTACGCCACCGCGCCGTCATAGCCCAGCGCATACATGCTGATCGGCAGCAGCCCGCATTCCAGCGCCGCCACGGCCATACCGGCTAGCGTATGGGTGTGCATCACACAGCCCACATCATGCCGCGCCATGTGGACGGCGCTGTGGATGACAAACCCGGCCGGGTTAATCTCCTGATTCGGGTCCCCGATGATGTTGCCCGCCAAATCCACCTTCACCAGATTCGACGCCGTCACTTCGTCAAAGCGATAGCCATAGGGGTTGATCAGGAAATGATGCTCGGGCCCCGGCACGCGCACCGTGGTATGGGTCCAGATCAGTTCACTCCAACCAAAATGGTCAATCAAGCGATAGGCCGCGGCCAGGTCAATGCGCAATTCTGCTTCAGTTTGAGGAATCATAGGGAGCGGAAGCCGCTAGCATAACAGTATGTGGACTCCCATTGCCGCCACCGCCCTCGCCCTTGCCGTCATGATCGGAGCCTTCGGCGCGCACGCCCTCCGCGATCGGCTCGATGCCTATTCCCTGGGCGTTTATGAGAAAGCTGTCTTTTACCACTTTATCCACGCGCTCGGATTACTGATCGTGTCGGTGTTGCCGCGCGCTGGTGTGCTTAGTGAGAAGCACGCCGGCTGGATCTGCACTCTGCTGCTGGCGGGCATCGTCCTGTTCTCAGGGTCGCTCTACGCGCTGGCCATCAGCGGCGTACGCGCCCTGGGCGCCGTAACGCCGTTGGGGGGAGTGACATTCATCGCCGCCTGGCTGCTGCTGGCCTACGCGGCAGCCAAGCCGCATCGCTAAGGTATGATCGGAGGGGAGCACGACCATGAGCACTCAAGCCTTGTTTACGGTAGAGCAGTTTGCACAGATACACACTGGCGAAACCGAGGACTTTGAATTACTGGAAGGAGAGTTGATTCCTTTGTCGAGTGGCACTCCCCTTCATGCAGATGTCCGTGATTCACTGTCGTATTTCCTAAGAGCCTACTTTCGCGAACACCCGATCGGCAAGGTCCTCGCCGAAATCGACTGCCGCCTCGGCCAGAATACGGTTCGCCGAGCCGACTTGTCGGTCTTCGTCGGCGAACGCATCCAGCAGATCGACATGCGCAAGATTCCGATTCCTTTCGCGCCCGATATCGCCGTAGAAGTACTTTCGCCTTCCGAAGCCGCGGTGCAAGTGAATCGCAAAATCCATCATTACCTGGACGCTGGATGCCAAGAGGTTTGGCTGTTTGACGCCGACAACGGCGATGTCTTTGTCCACGCTAACAGCGGCATTCGCCTGCTGCAACGCCAGCACCGGCTGGAGTCGCCCTTGCTACCCGGTTTCTCCGTCCCCATCAGTGAGCTATTGGTGTCCGAGCGCCTAAATATCGCGGAATAGCCGGGCCACCACGGGGGTGTTGCGACGGCCCAGCCAACGCAGCACTGCCCACAAAAGCGGATTTTGAACGCGGCGCGCGGGCACCGGCTCCAGCAATACCGACATGCGCACATCGTCCCGCCCGAGCCCCAGCCGATAGGCCTGCGACAAGTTCTCCGGCACAAAGACCGAGCAGTAGGTAACCCCGTCCAGTTGGCAGATCGCGTCCACCGTGAGGCCCAGGCCCTGGTCGAAACCCGCGCGGAAATAGGACCGGGCCACCATGGCCGTGACGGTAGCGTTGGGCACGTGGACGTACAACTGCCGTCGGTAGTAGACGACGTGTCCGGGCTGAGCCCAGACGATCCGAGAGGGGTAACCCTCCTCAGACAGCAATCGGCTCATCTCATGGACCGACGCTTCAAAAGTGTATTTGAGCGTTAACACAGGGGGAAGTGTAATTAATAATGGTTTACCCGCTTTCCCCGGCCGATGCAAGCGAAATACTGAGAAATCAAGAAAATGGGTACGAAGTGGGGGTTTTTCCCCTCACCGGTGTAGTATTCACCTGCACCCCAAGCTAACACGAGAGTACTAGCTAAAGCCGCTCCCGCACATTAAACTCTAACTTCCACCGCCGCCCGTCCCGCGCCACAATCCACAATTGGAGGAGGCCCGTCTCCGTAACTGTGGACTCAAGCGTAGCCGCAATTATCCCCGCATCCCCCGCATTTGCGGGCAGGGTAATCTCCATCGCGGGTAACTCCGATAATTCCTCGTTCACGCGTTCGAGTAATTCGCCGGCCGCATCCTCACGCCGCGTCGATGAAACAAAGAAGCGGAATTCAGCAGGCTCCCCCACCACCAGGCCATACTCCCGCTCGGCAAAGCGATGCGTGGTGCCCTCTTCCATCCCAAACGGAACGACGGTCAGCGCCTTCAGCGGCGGATTCATAAATGGCACCGCCGGTAAGGACTCTTCGATGCCGATATAGTAAGTGCGCGGCACGCCGCCCCGGATGCGAATGCCGCCCGGCGTCTGCCGCATAACGCCGTAATAAGCCGCGCCGCGCGCCACCGCGTGCATCAGGTCTTCACCCTCCAGCGCCTTGGCCGGTGAAGCTCCTTCGGCCGTCAGCCATTGGTTCAGCACCGTCAGCACGCGTTCCCGCAGGGTCGCCGCGCGGAACACGCCGCCGTTAAAGAGCACATGCGTCGGCGTCGTCAATTCGCCCGGCTTTACTGACCGCAGAAACTGAGCCAAATGCCGCGTAATCGCCGCCTCCGCCGTATAAGGCAACCCCATCGCCTGCAAGCCGGAACGCTTGGCGCGCTCTGGCAAATCGGTGGAGCCGACTTGCGGAAAGAAGCCATTCAGCAGCAGTTCGCGCACCTCGGCCCGGGTGAGTTGCCCTTTGATGGTGCCGCCAATCAACGACGATCCGCGGCCCAATAAGGTGACGGGCTGCTCATTCGGCCCCTCACTCGACAGGAGCGCCTCTTTGGCCCCACGGCATTGCTGCCACAACGATTGAAACTGCACCGGATCCAGCTTGGGCAAACGCTGTTCGAGGAAGCGCGCCAAGGCGAGGTCCATGTTGTCGCCGCCCAGCAGGATGTGCTCGCCCACCGCCAGGCGTTCGAGGGCCAGGGCGCCCTGGGCATCGTGCACCGCGATCAGCGTAAAGTCGGTGGTGCCACCGCCTACGTCGATCACCAGCACCCGGTC
>JAYVUQ010000862.1:0-1984 GCA_043787785.1 Bryobacteraceae bacterium | reverse complement strand
GGTTAATCATCGCGGGATCGCCGCGGCCGTCGCTGGCGAACGTCGAGTTGAATCCGTCGAGCGAAGGAGGTTACTATCCGGCGGGCACGCTGCTGAACCTGAAAGGGGCGAGTACCGAGACTTTTCGCTTTACGCATTGGAGTTACGATTTCACCGGGACCGCCGCCGAGCAGCAGGTAGAAGTGACTGACCAGATCTACGGCGTGGCCAACTTTCTCTCACCCGCGTTGATCAATGCGCGGGCGATCGTCAGCGCGAGTAGCTTACAGCCTAACTTCGGCGTTTCGCCGGGGGAGCTTCTGTGGGTGCATTCGCCCGAAGTGGGCGCGGAGGATGCGGTGAACGCGGAACCGGCGGACGGAGTGTGGCCGGAGACCTTGGCGGGCCTGCGGGTGCTGTTCGATGGACGCCCCGGAAACTTGGTGCGGGTGGAGAGGAATCGGATTCTGGTGGCGGCGCCTTTGCAATTGCCAGAAGGCCTGATGCCGGTGTTGGTGGATCGCGGTGGAACCCGGCGCGGCACGCCGCAGTTGGGTTCGGTGAACGCCAATCCAGCGGTAGAGACGCGGAATGGCTTGGGGCTGGGCGAAGCGGGGCGCGCGGCACCGGGAGGCATCGTGGAGATTCGGTTTACGGGCGGGGGCGTAACGGCTCCAGCGAGTGCGCCCGGCCGGGCTGCGGCGGGGCCGCCGGCGTTACCGGTCTCGGTTCGGGTGGGGGGACGGGAATTGCCAATTCGACAGGTAAGCCCGGTGGCTGAACGGCCGAATACCTTTCGGATTGAGTTGCAATTACCGGACGACATGGCAACAGGAATGCAGGCGCTGCAGGTGGGTGTGGGCGCGCGTGGATCACAAACAGGCGTTTGGGTGTTAGTAACCGGCGGAGCTTGAGGTCAACTCGACCGCTTGGCCATTGTCGCCGTCCAAGCTAGCTACTTCTTCCACGCCTGGCAGGAGAGCACTTCACGTCTAATTTGTCTCCCTAATGATAGCTAATCGCGGGGGCGCCGACTGGTCCGAACCACTAGGCCACTCGGCGCGACGGCGGCTTGATCCGGAAGTCGACTTCCAGGCCGGCGTCGCTGAGCATGTTGACCAAGGTGTCCAGCGAGAACCGGCTGATCTTGCCGCGCGTCAGGTCCGAGATGCGCGGCTGACTGACCTTCAGGCGCTTGGCGGCGTCGACCTGAGTCAGCCCTTCCTTCTCGATAAACTTCCGCAGGGCCGTCATCATCTGCGACCGGAGCCGCAAATTGCGGGATTCGGCGGGCGAGAAACCGAGGTCGGTGAAGACGTCGCCGCTTCCCATCGTGATCGTCGTGTCGATCATAGTTTTCATGGCTCTCTCCTTCATTTTAATTGCCGGGCTTCGATCAACGCAGCGTGGCGTTTCCTGCCCAATTCCAGATCGGCTTTCCGGGTCGCCTGGGTCTTCTTGACGAAACAGTGGAGCACCGAGACGGCTTCCTCGTATCGAGCAACGTAGAACACTCGGTACTCGTTGTCGCCGTGAATCCGAACCTCCATGACGCCAGATCCGACATCCGGCATCGGCTTGAAATCCTCAGGCACTTCGCCGCGCTGAACCAGGTCCAGTTGGTAGCCCGCGTCCGAACGAATGCGCCTGGGCCGCTTGCAACCGGGTCCGGCTGTCACCCATCCAGGGCGATTGGCTTCCGGCTCGACATTCTTCAATTATACAAAATTGAATATGTCTGCGCCAATCCTAGCATGGCCTGGAAGAGCCAGTTCGTCTACCAGCGAAAGGTGAGCGGACGCTAAGTGAAGGTCAAGCTGGGGCGGGTGGCTCCACGGAGCGTTTAGGTAATGTGCAGGGAGCGGTTGAGTTGGTTTGAAGGGTGTAAAGACAGGTAGGGCAAAGTGTTGACCATTGCTGGGGCGCAGGCGGCGTAGGCACCGCGATTGTCGTAGTAGCGAAATTTCACTTCACCTCGACAATAGCCATTTCCGGCCACGTTTAC
>JAYVUQ010000861.1:0-3801 GCA_043787785.1 Bryobacteraceae bacterium | reverse complement strand
TCGAAGGAGCAGATCACGAAGGCTTCGATCGAAGCCCTCGATGCCGGCTTCCAGGTCGCCGTCCACGCCATCGGCGACAAAGCCAACTCCACCGTCCTTGAAGCCTTCATCGACGCCTTCAAAGCCAAAGGCATCACCGGCAAGAACGACAAGCGCTTCCGCGTCGAACACGCCCAAGTGATCCGCCTGCCAGACTTCGCGCTCTTCGGCCAATACGATGTGATTGCTTCCATCCAATCTACCCACGCCACCAGCGACATGCGGTGGGCTGGGCAGCGGCTGGGTCCTGACCGTTTGCAAGGCTCCTGGGCCACCAACCGCTTCTTGAAAGCCGGAGCCCGTATCGCCAACGGCTCTGACTTCCCCGTCGAAGACGCCAACCCCATCTGGGGCTTCTACGCCGCCTTCACGAGGCAAGATCACAACGGCAATCCCCCGGGCGGCTTCTTGCCCGATCAGGTTCTCACCCGCGAACGCGCCTTACAGTCCTTCACGCTGGACGGCGCGTTCGCGTCGTTTGAAGAGAATAAAAAAGGCACGATCACAGTCGGCAAGCTCGCCGACTTCGTCATGCTCGACCGCGACATTATGACGGTAGCCCCGAAGGACGTGGTCGGCGCCAAAGTGAAGCTGACGGTGCTGGGTGGCGAGGTGGTGTACCGGTTGCCGTAGGGTGACACGGCCTGCGCTACTTCATAGCCATAGACGCGCCGCTCCAGCCGGGAACGAAGTGACCGGGCAACGCCAAATCGCACTTCACCGCACGACCATTGCATTTACAGTATTACCAAGAGTAGAATAGACTCGTGATCCAGTCGTTCCGCGATCGCGATACCGAGCATTTATTCCATCGGCACGCTTCACGAAAATGGAGCGCCATTGCCCGGTCCGCCCTGCGAAAGCTACGTCTGCTGCATCGGTCGAAAACGTTGGGTGACCTGCGAATCCCGCCCGGCAATCGGCTGGAGGCCTGGAAGGGAGATCGCGCGGGCCAGCACAGCATTCGGATCAACGACCAGTACCGAATCTGTTTCCGCTGGGAGCGCGGAGATGCTTTCGATGTCCAACTGGTCGACTACCACTGAGGAGCATACCTATGACCCGCAAACCCAACTTACTGCCTCTCCATCCCGGCGAAATCCTGCGCGAAGAGTTCCTCAAGCCCATGGGGTTGTCGATCAACGGGCTGGCTAGAGATCTCCATGTCCCACCCAGCCACATCTCAGGAATCGTCAATGAAAAACGCGGCATCAGCGCCGTGATGGCCCTCCGTCTCGCCCGCTACTTCGGCTCGTCGCCGGACCTTTGGCTGGGTCTCCAACTCGACTTCGAACTCGATTCTGCCATCGACTCCTCCGGCACCCGCATCCTGGCCGAAGTCCTGCCAAAAGCTAGTTAGCCGTGGGCATAGCGCTTTTGAGCAAAGAAAAAAGTGGAGCCACTCCTAGCTATGTCAGCCTCAACATCTTCAGCCGCTACGTCGGCGGGCCGGATGGTCGCTCTCTGGAACCAGTCTTCACCCCGCTGCGATTGATGGCGTTTTTTCTCTGGCGCTCGCCGCAGCGGGCTTCGGCGATGTGCTAGGAGCCGCATTTCCCTCCAACGGCCGAACTCCTCTGCGGGGTCGAAAATGCGGTGGAGTCGGGGTAAACCTCATCTTGACGGCTGTAACCTGCTGCATTTCGTATAACTTCCACCTAAACCCGGGATGCGGGTGTGGAGTGCACCCTTCGAGTGAGACAGAGAAAAGAGTGACAGGTTGATAGTCGAAGCGGGGGAGAGGGGTCTGCTCCCTTGATGGGCTCAGGTCGGGATCGCGACGTGGGGGTTGCCTATATCGATTCCTGGGAAATGAGAGTATCGCTCTGAGGCACTAGGCGTTCATAGAGTACGTCTGGATCGAGGTCCGCACCATTGGGCCAGGATACCGAACCCAATTCCGGATCGACGCGGACTTGGGCAAAGTAAGCGGCGTCTTTCAGGGGGGCGAAGACTCCCCGAAAAGTGAGGATGGGGCCCAGATCGACGACGCCTTCGACGCCGTCCTCAAAGCACAGATACAAACGGTGCCCGCCCATTGACTTAGCGGAAATAATATCTTGTAACATGTCTACTCCAAGGGGGCGATAGCGTTGAGTTGCGCCTCGGCCCGCGCCAGTATCCAATCGTCCATCAGTTCGGCACGATGAAGCGCCGCCCACTCTGCCACGAGCCCGAGCGCACGGGGCGAGAGTGCTCCCCGCAGGACAGCCGAAGTTTCGATGGCGATCAGCGCCTTCTGGCCGGCATACCTGACGTGAAAATGGGGTGGATCATGGTCGGCATAATACATTTGAACCACGATACCGAAAAAATGGCTAATCTCGGCCAAGTCGGGCTTCCCCCATTTCCATAGGACGATCGTCAGCGAGTTGGCAAATCGAAGATCTCCAGGCTCACCCAACATTGTCTCTAATCTCGGTCCCTTTCGCGGTGGGTGAACCAGATTCCGCACCTGAGGGTATCAGATTGGCGCTTCTGGGCGAAATGCCCGAACGCACTCCGGAAATACGCTGGCCAGGCAGGCGGAAACGGGAGGGGGTGCCCGTACCCCCTCCCATTTCCGTGCTTCGAATTTCGGTAGTAAGCTAGTAAAAATAGAGAGAAGTTCGAGCCAAATGGTCGAGATCGGGATACCAGGATCTTTGACCGATCTCCCCGATCTCCTACCTGCTATTGGTGGACGCGGTCACCGTCGAGTTGGAGATTCCCCAGAAGGCTCTAATTAAAGGCGATTCGCGATCGCACTCCATCGCCGCCGCCTCCATTGTAGCCAAGGTCTTTCGCGATCGGTTGCTGCAGGAATGGGATCTTGAGTATCCGGCCTATGGCCTGGGACGCAACGGAGCCGCCGGTTGAGCGAAACGCCTCCCCTTTACCGCTGGTACCACAAAGTGAGCGTCCTGCTGAGCGCCGTACTCATCATGGAGATTGGCATCTTTCTGCTGGTATATCCGTATTTCGACCAGTGGAATTTCTCCTACTTCAGTTACATCTCTCCCCGATGAGACCGCATTGGGGACAGTGCCTATTTCCGCGGCGCGGTAAGCGGTTTAGGCTTAGTGAATATCTATATCGCGTTCTCCGAAGTGTTAGGCTTGCGACGGTTCTCGCAGCCCCATCCGGACGAGAACCCAAAGGACCCCCCGCAACTGTAGAGCGGGCCTTCTAAAATGAAAACGGAACAGGCGGCACACAAGGTGGAAGAAACGAAAACAGTATCGAAGCCCACCAACGCGATTTGGGACTTCTTATTCCGGCGCAAAGCCTCGCCGCAGGAGCCGCCGCGCGGCACCATCGCCGAATGGACCGTCACCATCATCCTGTTGCTGTTTGGCACCACCACGCTCGTCCAGGCCTTCGTCATTCCCACCGGCTCGATGGAAGACACCCTGCTCATTGGCGACCATCTCCTGGTCGACAAGCTCGCCTACGCCCCCGGCGGACCGGTCAGCAAGTATCTGCTGCCCTATTCGCCCGTCAACCGCGGCGACATCATCGTCTTTCGCTTCCCCGAAGATATCCGCCAAACCTTCGTGAAACGCGTGATTGGCGTGCCCGGCGACCGCATTCACATCGAGAACAAGCAAGTCTTCCTAAACGGCGTGGCGATCAAAGAGAAGTACAAATATCACAAGTGGGCCAGTTCCGATTCCTACCGTGACAACTTCCCCAGCGAACCCAACGTGCGCCCGAATCCGGGCCTCATGCGCATGCTCGAAAATCACATCGTCAACCGCGAGATCGTCGTCCCCCCCAACG
>JAYVUQ010000860.1:0-7650 GCA_043787785.1 Bryobacteraceae bacterium | reverse complement strand
GGGACGCGCTGGCGAAGCTGTACCTGCTCGGGGTGGTGGTGTTTTTCGGCGGCTATGCCTGGTTTGCGCGTTCGCGGAAATCGTTCGCCGATAGCCTGTAGGAAATTCGCCCGCGGGTATCTTACTCAATCAGTGGGAGTTGAGGTAGAAACCAACTTTCCGCCAAATACCGGATAGAAATTTTGGATTTGACCGGATGGTGGCATGATCCATACGCTAGGGTATGGCAGTCTTTGTAATGGAACCCCCAATTCAACAAATCGCGATATTGCACCGCATTAGCAGCATTGTGGCGTCAGATTTGAGCCTCGACGAAATGCTGGGTGAGATTGTTGGCCTCACTGTACAAACGACCGAGTGCGACGCTTGCCTGGTCTACTTAGTCGAGACGGAATCTAGTGAGATCGTGTTGCGCGCGTCGAACGTTCCGCACGCGGCGGACCTGAATATTCTCAGCATGAAGATCGGTGAGGGAGTTACGGGATGGGTGGCGGAGCATAAGTCAGTGGTGGCGCTGGCGGAAAATGCGGCGGCGGACAAGCGGTTTAAGCGCTTCCCGGGTTTGATTGAGGACACGTATGAGGCCTTTCTTTCGATCCCGCTGATTTCGGAGGGAACGCTAATTGGCGTGGTAAACGTGCATCATCGGGCCCGTCGTGACCATACGGCCGAAGAGGTGGCGCTGGTGACGTTTATCGGCGAGCAGATGGGCGGCGCCATTGGGCGCTCGATGCTGAAAGAAGAAAACCTGCGCTTGCAGGAAGAAGCGCTCGATATGAAGCGGCAACTGGAAACCCGCAAGGTGGTGGAGCGGGCGAAGGGCATTTTGCAGTACCGGCATAACCTGACGGAAGAGGAAGCTTACTTGCGTTTGCGCAACGAGAGCCGCCGTTTGCGGCGTCCGATGAAGGACTTGGCCGATGCGATCATCCTGAATGAGGATTTGAATCGCAAGGTGGACGAAGTCGCTTTGAACTAACTGCGGCGGGGGCCACAGGTTCACATCGCGATGATTTGGCGGACGGTGTGGCCGGTGGAAAGCCGGTCGAAGCCTTCGTTGATCTGGTGGAGAGTAAGGCGTTCACTCAAGAGGGCAGTGACGGGCAGGCGGCCTTGTTCGAAGAGTTGGATGAAGCGCGGGACATCGCGCGCGGCGACACAAGAGCCGATGTAACTGCCTTTGAGCGTGCGCTCCTCGGCCACCAGATTGGTGGGAGGCAGGGGCCAGCGGGAATCAGGGTGTGGCAGGCTGGCGGTGACGGTGGTGCCGCCGCGGCGGGTGATGCGATAGGCGATTTTGAGGGCCGAAGTGGCGCCAGCCATTTCAAAGGCAAAGTCGACGCCGCCGTGAGTTTGGTGTTTGAGGTCGGCAACCAGGGTTGGCAAAAGGGCGTTGTAGGTATGGGTGGCGCCGAGCGACTTGGCCAGCACGAGTTTATCCTCGTGGACGTCGATGGCAATTATGTCGCTAGCTCCGGCGAGTTGAGCGCCTAAGACGGCATTCAAGCCCACCCCGCCGAGCCCGATGACGGCGACACGCGCGCCGGGGGGCACTTTGGCGGTATTGACCACGGCTCCGACGCCGGTAAGCACGGCACAGCCGAAGAGGGCCGCTTGTTCAAGGGGCAGATGCGGGGGGACCTTCACAGCGGAGCCGCGATTCACGACGGCATATTCGGCAAAGGCCGAGACGCCGATGTGATGGAAGATGGGCGCGCCGTTTTGGTGCAGCCGCAGATGGCCACCCAGCAAGGTGCCGGAAGCATTGGCTTGTTGGCCGGGCTCGCAAAGACCGGGACGGCCTTCGATGCAGGGGCCGCAGCGGCCACAGCGCGGAGCGAAAACCATGACGACGTGGTCGCCGGGAGCGAGGTCAAGCACGTGGGGCCCGCATTCGACCACCACGCCGGCGGCTTCATGGCCCAGGATCATGGGCATGGAACGAGGTCGATCGCCGTTCACTGTGGAAAGGTCAGAATGGCAAAGACCGGCGGCACCGATGCGCACGAGGATTTCGTTGTCGCCGGGCGGGTCAAGGTCCACCTCTTCGATGGTGAAGGGCCGCGACTGGGCATAGGGCTGCGGCAACTGCATTTGGCGCAGGACAGCGGCGCGGATCTTCATTTACTCGAACTGCTTCCGGAAAGCCGCCATTTCGGCTTCGAGGGAGGCGAGGCGAGCGGTAAGGCCGGCCACTTGTTCTTCGAGCTTGCCGACCCGGTCGCCCGAAACTTGGGGAACGGCAACCAGGGGGGCAAAACCGGCCACGTCGCCCGAGAGCAAATGTGCCCAACGATTGCCGACTGGCTTGGAGAGCGGCTCGGGACGCTCTGCTAATTTTCGCAAGACGCCTTCGACGCTCTCGGCGTCTTCAAAGTCGTACAGGGACTGGGTGCGGGCACGGATCTCGGCCAGCGTCTGCGGCCCACGCAGCAGCAAACAAGCCAGCACGGCGAGTTCGCGATTGCCAATTTCCAGGCGTTCCACCAAGCGGTGGCCGTGCTTGGGAACGCGGCTATCGCGGCCCGTGAAGATCAAGGACATGCCGCGGTGGCGCAGTTTATCAAGGGCGAGCGTCACGGCGTCGTCATTGAGCGCCATGAGCGGATCGCGGCTGGACTTCTGATTGCAGGCATTGACGAGCGCGTTCAACGAAAGCGGATAGTAATCCGGGGTGGCCATCTCTTTCTCGATCAGGCAGCCCAGCACCCGGGCTTCAATAGCGTCAAGTTCAAAGGACATAGATCAACGTTGGTTCGGGCTGAACAGCGGCTCGGTTTCCGGCGACATGAGGACCCAGAAACTATAAAGGGCGAGCACCGTGCCCACGGGGATGTTAGCGAGATGGAGAGTAGCAACCACCATCGAGAGGGAACGAGCCCAGGGACGGAATTTCATCAGGCCGAGCCCCACCACGACGGAGGGAATCGCGAGCAAGAGCATCACGGCGGTGATCCCGCTGCCAAAAAAGCGGATGACCTGGACCATGGGTCCTGAGGCGAAATCAGAGCGTTCGGCTTGAATCATCAACCCGCCGAAGCCGCCAAAGCTGATTAATAAGATCAGAGCCGCCAAACCACCCAGGACGCCGACTGCGACGTACATGATGCCTAGACCTCTGACATGTGACTCCATGCCCATAAGGGAACCTATTTCTCCTTCAAAAGCCTTCCTAGAGATGGTACCGTGCTTCCCAGGGTACGGGTGAGGCCATTTGCAGCCGGGGCGGGAAGATCCCAGAAAACGAGCATCCTGCGCTACAAAATAAAGAGCCACCCGCCAGAGAATCCCTGCTAAAATTAAGGGTATCCAGATTTCCATGAAACTTCCCTTCGGGTCGTGGAAAGAAGCCATGGCTTCGCAGCATGCTTCTCACGCCAGCGCAAAGAGTGCGAATCTGGAAAGTTCGATCTGCGCACGAAACCTTACGCCATGGTAACAGCCAACTTTTCGCTGCCCAATTTCGTACCAGTATTTGCCGCCTCGACAACCGATAAGATCTTGAACGCGTTGTTCGACGACACCTTTGCCGGAATCCACCAGCTCACGTGGTTCGATTGGGCGATCCTGCTTCCGTACTTTGGCACGCTGGCCATACTTTCCCTTTACGGATTGCACCGTTACAAGGTGATCCACGAGTACTTCCGGGCGAAAAAGTCGCTCAACCAGCCTCCCGCACAGTTGTTTGCCGAACTGCCGCCGGTGACGATCCAACTGCCGTTATACAACGAGCAGTTCGTGGTGGAGCGGCTGATCGAGACGGTGCTGAAGATGCGGTACCCGAAGCATTTGTTTCAGGTGCAGGTGTTGGACGATTCTACAGACGAGTCCTCGGCGTTTACGGCGGCTTTGTGCGCCCGGTATCGCGTGGCGGGACACAACATCGACTACATTCACCGGGCAGACCGGACGGGCTTTAAGGCCGGCGCGTTGGAACATGGGCTGGAGACGGCGACGGGCGAATTTGTCGCGGTGTTTGACGCCGACTTTCTGCCGCCGGTGGACTTTTTGGAGCGGACGATCCACTACTTTTCGGACGAAGGCATTGGCGTGGTGCAAACCCGCTGGAGCCACATCAACCGCGACTCTAACCTGTTGACGGAAGTGCAAGCCATGTTGCTCGACGCGCATTTTGTGCTGGAGCACGGCGCGCGCAGCGGCAATGGATTGTTCTTCAATTTTAATGGCACGGCCGGCATCCTGCGCAAGGCGATGATTCGCGACGCGGGCGGCTGGCAGCATGACACGCTGACCGAAGATTCCGACTTGAGCTACCGGGCGCAGTTGAAGGGATGGCGCTTTGCCTATGTGCCGGCGGTCGATTGTCCTTCGGAACTGCCGGTAGAAACGCATGCCTTCCAGATTCAGCAGCAGCGCTGGAGCAAGGGCTTGACGCAGTGCGCGCTGAAGCTATGGCCCAAAATCTGGCGGGCGGACTTGCCCTTCAAAGTAAAGCTGGAAGCTTGGCTGCACTTGACGCCCAATATCTCCTACCCGTTGATGATCATTATTTCGGTGCTGATGCTACCGGTGATGATTGTGCGCTTCTATATGGGCTGGGTGGAGATGGTGTTTCTCGACGTGCCGCTGATCATCGCGAATTTCGTTTCGATTGGCGCGTTCTATCTGGTGGCGCAGCGTGAGCTGTATCCGCAGACCTGGAAGCGGTCGATTATCTTTCTGCCCGCGCTGATGGCGGTGGGCGTGATGCTGACCTTGTCGAACACCAAGTCAGTGATTGAGGCGTTGCTGCGACAGCATAGCGCTTTTGTGCGGACCCCGAAATACGCGGTGGCGAAGGGACAACACCGGAATCAGCAACGTAAGTACCGGCGGCGGTCAGGTTGGCTGCCGTATTTAGAACTCGGCTGCGGCACGGCGTTTCTGGCGATGGTGGCCTACGCGATCGACACTTACAACTATCTGTCGATTCCATTTCTGATGCTGTTTGTGTGCGGCTACTTCTGGGCCGGCGGTTCTACGCTGTGGCAGGAGTGGCAGGGCAAGGTGCGTTTCGAACGTGAGCAGCAGGAAGCGCTGGAATTGGAAAAAGCCTGAAAGCGGCCGCGCCGCTTACGAGCCAGCCGTACCGAAGATCACCACGATGCGCGAAAAGATATTGCTCACCGTGGGCATCAAATTGTTGGGCAACACGACGTAGACCGCAATGACCATAAAGCCTACGATCAATGCATATTCGATCAAGTCCTGCCCACGTTTATCTTTACGGAAGGAACGCAGACTAATTTTAGCGGCGATTTGCTTGATGAACTGTTTCATGGTCTCCACTCTTATCTGGTGTTGAACCGAAAGTCCTTAACAACACCCCTAACAATATAGTGCCTTGGTACCGTTACAAAGACAACAAGATCGGCACCCTAGGACCCGGAGATTTCAACCCTAAGGGCCTAGTCCCCGGATCCTAGAACTGTCGAGCTAAGTGGCCGCGCTTAGGCCATTCCTTACGGATTTGACTGTTGGGGGATCCGCCGTACGGTGTAGTTCAGCAGCCGGATAGTGTCGGTGCCGGCCGTCACTTCGCGAGCGCGCAACCGTAGCGGCCCAAAGACCATGCCGCTGGTGAAAGCGCCCTGGCCAACGGTGGAGCGCACCAACGACGTCACGCCAATGGTGCGTGCGAACCAAGCCGCCATGTCTGTCCCGAAGCCGACGCTGATCTCGAGCGTAACCACATCGTCTGCGGCGGGAATGCTGCGCCCGGCCAGCGTGAGGTTGCCGGCGAGCACGTCCATTTCAGAGTCCGAAGTGCCACCGGTGTGCATGAAGGTAGCCTCAATCTGAAGGCGGTCGCCGGAGAACAAGAGCCCCTCGGGAAGTAGACAGGTGCCCAGTTCGGTAAACGCGGTGGTGGCCGTGGAGAGGCCAACGCTGGAGCAGATCACCTGGGGAGCGGAATGCGCCTGGCCGGCCTCAAAGGTCTTACGGCTTTTGGAGGCAGAGTTAAACCAGGTATCCCCAGCGACCAAGGAAGTCGAGACCGGGTCGGTGGTGGTGCCAGGATCACGTAAGCCGGCCCGGTTCGGGCTGGAGTTGGTGATGATGCGTTGTACGTTGAAGCCGCCGTCGGCATTGATAAACGCCAAGGCGTTGCCCCCGCTGCTGACCCAGGTTTGCAGCGGTGTGGAGGCGGCAAATTGGTTGAGGCCCGCGCGCACGACGAGTTCTGTGACACCGGCGCTAGTGGCATCGTGGACGTTCAAGGTGGCGCGGGGGGTGTTGTTTCCGATCGAGAACTTACGCAGAACGTTGTTGTAGCCTAGCGAGGTTTGATTTTGAGCGAAGTAGCCGTTCGAGTCGATGAAAGGAATCGAGCCTGGCGTCAATCCGGAATAGTTGCAGTTACCCCATTGGGCGTCGAGGCCGGTGGAAATCAGACAACGCCCGGCGTCGCCGATGGGAAGTTGGGTCCAGGTGGGAGTTTGGCCCTGCCCGACGATCAAGCCGCCGCGTGAGGGCGTGGAGGGGGTGGTGTCACTATGGAGCGTGCTGAGCAGGGAGTGAGCCGAGAAACTAGCCGAACCAGTGGTGCGGTAGAAGGCGCCGAGGACGTCCCCAAATTGAGGAATCGAGGGGGAACTGAAGGTGATGGTGACGCCGGCGACGGTGTAGTCGCTGCCCAGGGTTTGCAGGAGTCCGTTGCGGAAGAGGGCCAAACTGGCCGATGGGGTGGGTGCGGTGGAGAGGGTAAAGATGGCATTGTTGCCATCGATGACGCCGGAGGGAGTCTCCGAGTCGCCAAATCCGAGGCCGCTGCTGCCGCTGGTTTCACCAATGACGCCCCCCGCGCTGCCACCGCCGGCGAGGATGCCGCCAGGTAGCAACGTGGCGCGGATGTCGCGCAATCTGAGGGCCGCCGTAGCGGAGGGAACCGACCAGATTTCAGAAAACTGGAATTGGCCATCCGAGTTGTAGCGGACCAGATAGTAGGCGTTGTTGGCCGAGGTGGTGGGGGTGAGGCGAACATAGAGGCTGCCGTTCACCACTTTGACGGTAGTGCCCTGGGTGCCGATGTTGGCGCTGTTCGAAGCTTGGAAAGTCTTCCATTCGACCAGCACGAGGCCGTTGAACGGCTTGCCGTCAGCGCGGTAGACCGTATCACGAATCGTGGTGAGAGGCGGTTGCGCCCACAGCCGGGCGCAAGTTGCCCCGAAGGCAAGAAACAAGAATAGGCGGCCCAAGCCGCGGATCAACGTGCTCATGACGGAAGACTCCTAAGTTCTGAGTGAGGCGGTGCAGAACTGCGCACAACCTACCTGACCGGAGTTTAGCTGGTGACCTTGGAATTTCTACTCCTCTGCCGGACCGGCATGAGTAAGTAAAGTGATTGATTCTATTGGAGTTATTCCGGAAAGAAGCAAGTTTCAATTCGTTGTGAACGGCTTTTTGACGACCCCCGTTTTTTGGAGAAACGGGGCTTATTTGCCTTCGAGGACAAAGGTGGGCGCGAGGCCCGAGGCAGTAGAAAAGCCGCTTGCGGCGGGGTTCGACAGCCAAGTGGTGCAGCCTTGCACCTTACCCAAAAAGCTATGGGGATGAACTTCGATGTTCATGTCGCGATACTCGAGCCCGGCGTCGGTGCGCACCGGGAAATTGGCATGGACGCTCTCGATGCGTTCCTGGACGACGTAG
>JAYVUQ010000859.1:0-7485 GCA_043787785.1 Bryobacteraceae bacterium | reverse complement strand
CAGACGCATCGCTACATTCGTTGGGAAGGTCCGTATCCGGATGAGGAGCTATATGATCTGGTCGCCGATCCGCGCGAGTTTACGAACCTGGCAAGGCTGCCGCAATATGATTCGTTAAAGGCCAAGCTAGGCGCCAAGCTCGATGCCGGTTGGCAGGAAGCGCGGGCGAAAGTCTAGTTCCGTGACCGGGTAAGGAAGGTACACTTCTCTCGCACGATGACGGCGGCGCGGCGTGATTCGCCAGGCGGGAGAAATAGGGCTACCCGGCATCCCGGTTTACCTTCTAGCGATAAGGCAACACGACTAGACTATCGAAACCAAAATGCGGTGGGGTCGAGGCTCACCGCATCCTGCTGACTCTAACAAGGGAATGCGTATGACTTTTCCCTCAACTCGGGATGCTGGGAGGTGCCCCGATATCCCGCGGCCTGACTTGGACGCGGGCAAGAGCCGTGCTTGGAACGTATGGGCGCTGGCCGTGTTGGGCGGACGTGGAGTGGGGAGCGACGTGGCGCTGCAGGTGCTGGAACGCTGCGGCATGATCCGGAGGTGGGGGTCCGCAACTGGGTGGCAGCGGGGTATTCGTTGCTGGGCCGCGTTGAGGATGTTCGGCTCGGACGCCTCGCTGGTGGTGCGGGAGAGGGCAGGCTGCGGCTTGGCCGAGAGCGGGTTGCTCCGGCGCGAACAGAGGCAACTGGCGATCCCCGGATTGCTGGCGTTGATTGCCGATGGCTCAGCTGATCCGACGGCACGGAAATGGTATTACCAGGCGCTGCGCGAGATCAGCGGCAAGGACTTCGGCGAGTCCCCGGCGGAGTGGCAAAACTGGTGGGCGGCTTCTGGACGGTAAAGTAGCGTTACCGTAGGGCAAAACAATTCTGGTAGACTTTGTTTAGTTCCGCAAGGTCAGCAGATGGCAATCCAGTACGAAAATGCTCCGATCGTCGAGGCCCTGATCGATATCAGAATCGATCAGCTCCCTCAGAGATGTTTGCCAACGCTCGAGGGTATTTATGACGTGGTCGGGGCGGACTACCCTACCAAAAAGAGCCACTTTTTTCTTCAAGCAGAGTTCGCTACTGGTGAGAGCGTTAGTGCAAGCACCCAGTCCTCCCCGGCTGGTTTTTCCTTCATAAGTCGAGACGGAAGACAAGTTTTTCAGGCGCGATTGGATGGTTTCACTTTCAGCCGCCTGAAACCTTATGGCAACTGGTCGGAGTTAGCCAGACAGGCACGGTCGATGTGGGAGATCTACCGAAACGCGATTGGCCCGCAGCCAGTGTTGCGCATAGCCGTTCGCTATATCAATCAAATTGATATGCCGGTGGGTGAGTTGGACTACAAAGATTTCTTTCGAACAACTCCGGAGATTTCGCCATCGTTGCCGCAAGGCCTTAGCGCGTTCTTCATGCAACTGCACATGCCTCAACCCAATGAGATTATGCTCGTTTTGAGACAGGCCGCTTCGCTCGCCACTCCAAGCGCAGTAATTCTTGATCTTGATGCTTTTCAGGACGGCCGTATGTACTCTTCGGATGATGAGATTTGGGGTGCGCTTGAGGCCTTGCGAGAGCGCAAGAACATTGTATTTGAAGGTTGTCTTACCGCCAAAACACGCGCGCTTTTCGGAAAGGCAGAAAGTTACTGAAATGCCCTTAGTCGCTCCGCCTCCACCCATGGCCTATTATCGGTTCATCGATAGACGCGATGAAGCCCGAACTGCGTCGACGTTCCCGAACCTTGAGCAAAGTCTCTATTGGCAAAATAATGCCATTTTTGAGGATATGCGCAGGAAACTCCGTGAACTGACGCGCATCCACAAGGGTTGGGATGCCTACGACGCGGATCCCCCGAATGAAGAAGTGGCTGTTACTGGCGACCATGTATTAACTCATCTGGAGAAAGCGCAATTGATTCCAGCAAGGTTATCGCCGTCTACGGAGGGCGGAATTGGGCTTTCTTTCATTAGAGGAGTGAAGCGAGCGGAGCTCGAGATCTACAACACCGGCGAATTGGCGGCGGTCACCTATGGGCCGGAGGACGAGAGTTTTGCTTGGGATCTAGACAACAGTGAAGCTGCGATTTCCGCGTCCATCGAGACGATTCGTGTACACCTCTCCCAGTGAACGTCCTAGTCGAATGTACGCCAGCGGCCGGGCGGCAGCTCGGTTTGCTGAGCCGCTGGAGCCGCTGTATCTAAGGTTTGGCTTAGAGGATTTCTTGGGTGAACATCTCGTGCCCGCTGTCCTCCGCGTGCCGGGTCAGTCCGTCAACCGCGGAAGCCTAAGCGAACCGGAAGATGTGTTGTTTCATGAAGAAGGGCACTACGACGGACTCGGCGTCGTTGAGTTTGTTGTTCAGGACGTTCCCTCAGCGATTTTCGCGAATCAGGGCTCCAGCGCCATATTCTTCATGTTGCACAAGCCGCTCCCAGAGAATTACTCTCACAGCGAGATAGCTTGCGATCAAGTAGAACCGCTCAAAGGAAACCACGAGCCCAGCAAATCTGTAAAGCTCAAGTTTCGGGCTGACCTATGCAAGTGCATTCGAACGGATCGAATTAGAATTCACGCGTTTCGTACCAATCGATAGAGGTATCCCCTAAAAAACACAAAACCCGCCGGAGCCCGAAGGCTGCGGCGGGTTTTGTGCGCAATCCAGCGAGGACCAGTTAGTAGTCCATGCCTTCGGGGCCGTGGCCACCGCCGCCCTGGGGAGCGGACTTCTTCTCTGGGATCTCGCAGATCATGGCCTCGGTGGTCAGCATCAGGGCGCTGATCGAGGAGCTGTTCTGGAGGGCGGTGCGGGTCACCTTGGCGGGGTCGATGACGCCGGCCTTCACCAGGTCTTCGTAGACACCGGTCTGGGCGTTGAAGCCGTAATTGGGGTTCTTGGTCTCCGCGCGGATCTTCTCCACGATGATCGAACCTTCGTAGCCCGCGTTGCCCGAAATCTGGCGAACCGGCTCTTCGCAAGCGCGACGGATGATGTTGATACCCGTCTGCTCGTCGTTGTCTTCAACCTTCAGGCCGTCGAGCACTTTGGCCGCGCGCAGAAGAGCCACACCGCCGCCGGGGACGATGCCTTCTTCCACGGCAGCGCGAGTGGCATGCAGGGCGTCTTCGACGCGAGCCTTCTTTTCCTTCATCTCGGTTTCGGTGGCGGCACCGACCTTGATGACGGCGACGCCGCCAGCTAACTTGGCGAGGCGCTCTTGCAACTTTTCGCGATCATAATCCGAAGTGGTCTCTTCGATCTGCGCGCGCAGTTGCTTGATGCGGCCTTCGATCATCTTGGGTTCACCCGCGCCATCGATGATGGTGGTGTTATCCTTGTCGACGGTGATGCGCTTGGCCTTGCCGAGATCCTCGATGCGGACGCCTTCGAGCTTGATGCCGGTCTCTTCCATGATCGACTTGCCGCCGGTGAGGATGCCGATGTCCTCAAGCATCGCCTTGCGGCGATCGCCGAAGCCAGGGGCCTTCACTGCGCAAACGTTGAGGGTACCGCGGAGCTTGTTGACGACCAGGGTGGCCAACGCTTCGCCTTCCACTTCCTCAGCAATGATGAGGAGCGGGCGGCCGGCGCGGGCGATCTGCTCGAGTACGGGCAGCAGGTCCTTCATGTTGGTGATCTTCTTCTCGTGGATCAGGATGAAGGGCTCTTCGAGCACGCACTCCATGCGGTCCGGATCGGAGATGAAGTAGGGCGAGAGGTAACCGCGGTCAAACTGCATGCCGTCGACGGTCTGCAGTTCGGTGGTCATGGTCTTGGCTTCTTCAACCGTGATCACGCCGTCCTTGCCGACTTTCTTCATCGCGTCAGCGATGATGTGGCCGATGGTGCTATCGCCGTTGGCCGAAATGGTGCCCACTTGCGCGATCTTCTCATCGTCCTTCACTTTAACGGCGAGCTTTTCTACTTCGGCCACAGCGGCGGCCACAGCCTTCTCGATGCCACGCTTCAGCGCCATCGGGTTCGCACCGGCGGCGACAGCCTTCACGCCTTCGCGGAAGATGGCTTGCGCCAGGATGGTCGCGGTCGTGGTGCCGTCACCGGCCACGTCAGAGGTCTTCGAAGCAACTTCGCGGACCATCTGGGCGCCCATGTTTTCGAGCGGATTGGCGAGCTCGATTTCCTTGGCGACGGTAACACCGTCCTTGGTAATGGTGGGGCCGCCGAACTTTTTCTCAAGAACGACGTTGCGGCCCTTGGGGCCCAGGGTCACCTTAACGGCATCGGCCAATTGGTTCACACCGCGCAGGATCGCCTGGCGGCTCGCTTCGGAATATACAATCTGTTTTGCAGGCATGTTGTGTGGTCTCCTCTAGATTCTGTTACTTGGTGAATACGCCTAGGACTTCGTCCTCGCGCATGATGAGGTAGTCGTCGCCCAGGCTGGCGACTTCGCTGCCCGAGTACTTGCCGAAAAGGATCGTGTCACCGACCTTGACGTCCATGGGCGCAGTTTTGCCATCTTCCAGACGCTTGCCGACACCAGCGGCGATCACTTCGCCCTTCTGGGGCTTTTCTTTCGCCGAATCCGGGATGTAAATGCCGCTAGCGGTTTTGTCGCTGGCGTCATCGAGACGTTTCACAATGATGCGGTCATAAAGCGGACGAATGTTCATGGATACCTCCAAACGAACGTAGTTGGGATTAATTCTAAACGGACCTCAGCAAGCTCTGCAGCTGTGAGTTCCCGCAAAGAGTGACTACGTCTACTTTTTTAGCACACGGATATGAAGAGTGACAAGACTTTTCATAAGTTACCTTTATTTGCAACAAGTTAATTTTGTGAACGGCTTTTCGTGGGCGGCGTATTTTGTCACAATTTAAGTCCGCTGCGGCCGAAGTGTTGAAAAAATTGGCACTCTAGACTGCTTGGTGCTAGGAGGTGTGCGGAACATGGGATAATCGGAGAATTCAACTCGCCAACACACCCGCCTATCAACGCCTCCGCTGGGCCGGCCTAGCCGAAGGTTTTTCCTTCTTGGCCCTCCTCGGCATTGCCATGCCGCTCAAGTACTTGGCCGGCATACCGGCAGCCGTCCGGATCGCCGGCAGCTTGCACGGCGCACTCTTTGTAATCTATCTGCTGATGGCTCTTCTGGCAGCTCACAAACTTCAATGGAGCGCCACGACGTTGTCCTTGGCCTTGGTCGCCGCTGTCATCCCTCTGGGGCCATTCTGGTTCGACGCTAAACTGCGTCGCGAAGCCCGGTTGCGGCACTAGACTAGTGCGGGTATCTGCGGATATAGGACCACCCACGGGGTGGTCCGCATTTGCAGCAAATGACTGCGAATCAGCCACTTGCGGGTCACGAACTGCGGAAATCGCCACTCCTTCGCGCATTTTCGACCAAAACTTGGGGCACCGCAGAACCAACGAAGTGGTGTTCGCCCGGGCTGGTTTGGAAGTCGGAAACGCATGAGCTTTGGGGCCCAGCGAAGGTATCAGGCGCAGGTCGTTGACGGGGGCCGAGGCGCGGGTTTTGGATTGAGGCGGCATTCTGGGGGCGCACGCATCCCGTGGGTGGCCCTGTTTCCGAATGGTCGCGGGCGCTAGAACCAAAGCGTGGACTACTTCGCCGACACCTTCAGAATTCGTCCACTCAGCTCTAGAATGAACAGCTCCTCGGTCGCCGGATCGAACGCCAGGCTTACCGGGGCCCGCAGGTCGCTCGCGACAACGGTGGCGGCCGGCGAATCGTACCGTAATAAGCGACCCGGGCCAGCCGGCGTTGCTAGCTGAGCCACGCTAAACTCGAGCGCAAAAAATTGGGGGCGCTGGCCGGGCCGCTCCCGCCACAGCACATCGACCGCTGATGTGAGGTTGTAGATGAACGGCTCCATCACCCGCGTCTCCGGGTTGACGGCGAGCACTCGGGCGTAACCGGAAGAGAACGGCACCCCCGTCAAAAAGCTCACCAGGATCTGGTCACCATAAAGGCGAATGCTGGTGGGCACGGAGTCGATCATCGGCGGCCCGATTGGGCCGACATTGGGCAGTTGGGGAAACCGGAATTGGCGCTGCCACCGTCCGGTCGCGGTATTCACGCGGTTGAGCGTGTTCATCGAAGCGTCCGATACCCAGAGCGTGCTGCCGTCCGGGGTCAGGGCGAGTCCCCAGGGATTGCAAAAGCGATAACCGGCACCTTCAGGGACCGAATCCGGGAAGTCGACCAAGACGCTTACCCGTGCCCGAGAGCCGGCGCCATCGTCGAGGTCAATCGCTTCGCCATCTGCCAGGGACTGCTGCATCGCCGGCGTCAGGCGGAACGTACCCGTCACCGTGTCAATATCAGCGCTGAAGCGAACGTCAAGTACGGAGCAGAAGATCGGCGAAGAAGCTCCCAGGGGATTGTGGATCGTTGGGGCGCCCGGGGCTGGGCGGCGCTCAATGTCGCCCGCGCCGATCGCGATGTAGAGCGACCGGTCACGAAGGGCCATGGCCGTCGGGCCACTACCACCACCCGTCACTTCCGTGCCGGAGGGCATACCTTCGAATAGGCTGCGGCGGACGCCTGCCCGGGAGACGAATGACACGCGGCCGGAGTTGATCGCTGTACTGGTTTCTGAGACCAAGAAATTCCCGCGGGCTGTCAGAATGATCTTCTGCGGACCCTGCAGTCCCGTGGTCACCACTTCGGCTTGGCCGAGGAGAAGACTGGTGGTTGCCAGCGAAATGAGGGTAAGTTTGAAAATGCTCATGCGTGCAGACTAAACCGAGCGGCGGTGCAGCGCTATGCTTTTTACATGCAAAGAGCCTCATCGCATAAGTGATACGCAAATAGCGACTTACTAGCGATGGTTACTTCTGGTACAGTCTTGCTCAGTGCTGGCTCGATGAGCAGTCAACTCAATCCCGCCCCCAAATACGTCTTCGGACCCTTTGAGTACGATGGCGCGTCCGGTGAATTGCGTAAGCATCGAAGCCGCGTGCGTTTGCAGGGCCAGCCGCTGCAAATTCTGGCCAGTCTGCTCGATCGCGCTGGAGAGGTAGTGAGCCGCGAGGCTCTCCAACGCGAATTGTGGGCCGCAGCCACCAACGGTGACTTTGAGCATGGCCTCAACGCCGCCGTAAACAAGCTGCGGCAAGTGCTCGGCGATTCGGCGGACCAACCTCGGTATGTCGAAACGTTACCGGGCCGAGGCTATCGCTTTATCGCGCCGTTGCAAACGCCCGCTTTTGATGTAATGGAAATGCCGTCACTCGTCCGCGAACCATGGGCACCCCAGCGCAAGTGGCTGCGATCCGCAGTCGGCTTCTTGGCTTTGTCCAGCGCGGTCGGACTGGGCTATTGGTTCGCGCCGCGGCAGGCGTCCGTCGCGTGGAAGCCCAGCCAGTTTATGATTCAACCGCCCGCCGGATTCTTCCTGGAAGGTGCGGGTATCCGTCAGAGCTTCGCCCTTTCGCCCGATGGAGCGCGAATCGCGTTCACCGCCATGGACGCCAGCGGTATCTTCCGGGCCTTTGTGCGG
>JAYVUQ010000858.1:0-6939 GCA_043787785.1 Bryobacteraceae bacterium | reverse complement strand
CAACCTGGGCCGGGTGAAGACCGAAGTGGATGCCGGCGAGGTGGTGCTGGCGGCCACCAGCAAGTTGCTCGAACGGGCCAGCACCCTGGCGGCGCAAGGCGTCAGCAGCACGTTGACTCCGGAAACGCGGCGGCAATTGGCGGGCGAAGTGGATGCGGTGCTGCGGCAGGTGGTGTCACTCTCCGCCACTACGGTAGAGGACCGGTACATCTTCAGCGGCACCAACGACACGGTGGTGCCCTACAGCATTGACCCGGCGCCGCCCAACGCGATCAGCAGTTACGGCGGATCGGGCACCACCAAGAGGGCGCTCGACCATTTAGGGGGTACCTTTTCCACGGGCAGCACGGCGGAGGAGATCTTCGACAATCCGGCGGTAGGGAAGAGTGTCTTCACCAGCCTGCAGGCGCTGCGCGACAGTTTGATTGCCGACGATACGACGGCGATCAAAGACGCCTTCGCGGCCACCAAGACCGCGGGGCAGCATGTGATCACGATCCACGCCCAATACGGCACCGCCCAGAACCGGGTGAACTCGGCGCTTGAGTCCGGCAAGACAGCGGCCACCCGGCTCAAGACCCAGATCGCCTCCATTGAGGACGCCGACCTCACCAGCGCGATCCTGGAGCTAAACCGAGCGACGCAGGATCAGCAGGCGGCTTTTCAATCACGGGCGAAGCTGCCGCGTGGCTCGTTATTCGACTATCTGGGTTAGCGCCCATGCGCTTGCTGGGCTCCGGCAAGCACCTGGCCCGCTCACTCCGTTCGCGGCTGTAAGATATCGACGGCGATTTCCCGACGGGTGTTGGGCTAGCACCCGAGCGGATTTTGCGCCAAACTGGGGGCAGTATGCGAGTATTGCTAATCTTTGCAGCAGGTCTTTTGCTGGGGTGTCCGTTTGCCGCTTTTGCGCAGACGCCGTGCCAGAATCCGAAAACTTATACGCCCTGCAATGTTGTCTACGAACTCACCGGGCCGGAGTTTGCCGCGCACCCCAATCCTCATCTAACGCTTAAGTTTTACGCGGAAGTGAAGTCACCTCGCTTCAAGACCTATCTTGTTCCTTTGTTTTGGGATGGAGGCCGCAAACTCATCCTTCGCTTTACGCCGAATGAAGCCGGACGGTGGGAGTGGCGACTGACCAGCGATCTGGCGCGTTTTCAAAATCAGACCGGTCTGGTGGAGGCTACTGACTCCGATGCGCTGGGCTTCATTGAGCCAGCCAATGTCCACCATTGGCGCTACACCGAAGTGCTGAAACCGCATTTGTGGATGGGCGATACCGTGGTGCGGTTCGGCTACCTGGACCGTAAACTCTTCGAAAGCATCATCGACGCACGCGCCGCCCAGAAGTTTAATCACGTTCGCGCGTTGCTGTCGGTGTGGGATGAGCCACTGGCCCACGCCTTCCAATCCGCCGACGAACCCAACCCCGAATTCCTGCGTGAGTTCGAAAGCCGTTTGGCCTACGCGAATCAAAAAGGAATTATCGTCGATTTGATCCTGGGCGCTGGTCACAATGACCTGACGAAAGCCTTTCCCACCTGGCAGCAACGCGAGCGCTTCATCCGTTACATCACCTCGCGGCTAGCCGGCTACAACCTCACTTGGCAGATCGCCCAAAACTTCGAGCAATACACCGACGGCCGCGGTTTGATGAAGGAGTTGGGGCTCCTCCTTAAGAAGCATGACCCCTACAATCACCCCCGCACCGCGCACGCCGAGCGGACCTCGGCCTCGCTGCAAGCCGATGGCTGGCAGACTTACCTGACCTATCAGTCCTCCGAAGACGGCCTGGGCGCGATTGAACACCAGCTTTATGCCGAGCCCCAGGTGAATGCCGGGTTTGGCTACGAAGACTCCGGTGCCGGGCGCAACGAACCTCATCACGTCGACTTTGACACCTTTCGCAAGCGCCTCTGGAACACGACGATGAATGGGCAATATCCGGTCTTCGGGAATACGGGAACCGTGGGCGCGGCGAAGATCCCCGTCACCAACAAGTTCCTCGATTCGCCCGGCGCCAAGGCCATGGCCGCCTGGCATGATTTCTTCGCCAATACAAGGTATTGGGAACTGGAGCCGTTTTTCAATGTTGACGGTGGCCGCGCGCTCGCGCTGGAACGGGTTTTCGGCGAAGGCGAGGATGAGGAAGGCGAAGGCATCGAATACATCGTTTATGTGGAGAATCCGCGGCTGATTGAGGTGGGCGTACGAAAGCATACCTACCAGGTGTATTGGTTCAATCCCTCCACGGGAGAGAAGATCAAAGGCAAGGACTGGAAGGGCGAGCGCTTTGTGGCCGAGCCGCCAACAAAAACGCAGGACTGGGTACTGCACCTCTCGCGCGACGGAAAAAAGGAAGGCATGCTGAAGAGCTACAAGTTCGATTCCCGGCCGAACCTGTTGCAGGAGGTGGAAGGCAACACGCCGCGCGTGCCTTTCGCCATCGTCGCGCCCACGGGAGATACGCTTTCGCTGGCGCAGGCGACGAAATTCGAAGCTAAACTCACCCGGCAAGCCCGCGCCACCCGGACGATGCTTTATGTGTGGACCGGTGAGGTGGCGGCGGATGGGCAGGGCTACCGGGTGCTGGGTTCGGGACCCTCTGGCAACCTCACTTTGCCGCCCGGCCTCGCCACTCGTTTCCCCGCCGTGCTGAACCTGCGGCTCACCGGAATGAACGCCAACGGCAAGGTCTACACGCTGGACAAAGTCTTCCGGCTGGTGCCGTAAGCATGCGTGTCTTGGCGGTGGACAGCACCTCCGCGCGTGGCTCGCTCGCGCTGCTCGAAGATGACCGGTTAGTAGAAGAGATGCTGCTGCTGGGGCCGGACGGCTTTGCGCACTTGCTCTTCCCGGCGATTGTGGAACTGCTGGGCCGGAATGGCTGGACGCTACCGGGGATCGACATATTTGCCGCGGCGGCGGGCCCGGGTTCCTTTACGGGTGTTCGCGTCGGGCTGACGGCGGTGAAGGGACTGGCCGAGTCCACTGGCCGCCAGTCGCAGGCCGTCTCAAATCTACGCGCCTTGGCGGGGTTCGGTAGCGGCGACCGGCGCTTGCCGGTGATCAATGCCCGGCGCGGCGAGGTGTTCCTGGGTGTCTATGATGCGCAACTGAGGTCGCTTGAGCCGGAGCGCCATGGCCCATGGGAGCGGCTCGCCTCGACTGCGGAGGGCGAAATCATTTGCCAGGAGACTTGGCCGGAGTTGGAGGCTTCGGGCTTCTCGTTTCGAGTGGGCGAGGGGTCCTTGGCCGGCATGGTGGCCGCCCTGGCGCTGGCCGACGGCGGCGTCGACCCCGCGGGGATTGATGCAAACTATGTCCGCAGGTCGGATGCCGACGGCCGCTGGCACGACGTCTGAACTTGTTTCCGCCGGATGCCTCCGACCAGCAGCAATGTTCCGCCGACCAAGGCCATGGTGGAGGCCTCGGGGGTGGCGGTGGTGACGGAGACGGCGTCGAGGTAGAAGAAGCCTGGGTCATGGCGGTAGACGAAGCTGAGGGTGGTGCTGGGCCCGGTGGCGACCAGGTTGAGGGCGGAGAATGCCGTCCAGCCGAAGTTGCTGGTATCGTTCAAGGTGAGTGCGGCCACGGCACCGCCGTTCCAAAAGACGTCAAAGCGATTGGGCGTCAAGCCGGTGGCGCGCAGTTGGTAGTTGAGGTCGTAGCGAGAGCCGGCGACGGTGGTGAGGGTTTGGGTGATCGATCCGCTGCTACCGACGGGCCCCAGATAGGCTTGGAAGCTACCGGAGAAGGCCCCTCCGGCGAGGATGCCGGTAAAGCCGGTGTTGCCACCCTGGGTCCATCCGGCGAAGGTACCGGTTTCGAAGTCGCCGTTGGTTACCAAGTTCACCGAGGCAGCCGTAGTGATGATCAGGGTGGGGAGGGCAAACTCGGCGGAGTAGGCAAGAGAGCAACTGGCAAGAGCTATGGTAAGACCTAGGATATGGCGTACTGCACGTTTCACTAAGAGGAGTATGCGGTTCTACACCTAAGGGGTAAATGAGGAGAATGTACCAGTACCTTTGGTGGGAGACGGTGGAGCCCCTTGCAGGCGCGACTTCTTCAATCGCTTAGTTCTTTGTAAACGATTGAAGCAAGGGACTTATCTGCACGGATCGATTCGGCTCGCACCGTAAGGGCCGGTATCCGGCGACTACGTGTACTAGGAAAAAAAGCGTCTTGGCTGTCTAAATCTTAGGCCGTTGGCAGATATCGGCGTAGTCCGAGGTCGTAGGCGGCCGCGCCCAAGACGCCGCCCAGCAGCGGAGCGACAATCGGTACCCAGAAGATTCCGCTGCCATCTGTAAGGCCATTATTCTGAAAGCCTGCGACCACCGTCATTAGGCGAGGGCCGAAGTCGCGCGCCGGGTTAATCGCGTAGCCATGGAGCGCGCCGAAGGCCATACCGATGGCCACGACAATCAGTCCCACGATGACCGGGGTGAGATTGGCCGAGGGGGCCTGGTTACGTTCGTCGGTAATGGCGAGGACGAGGAAGAGCAGGATGGCGGTGCCGAGCACTTGGTCAAGAAAGCCGACGGCTGGGGCGTCGCGGAACATGGGGAACGTGGCAAAGACGCCGGCGGTGCGTTCGAGACCCGGGTCAAACTTGTGGAAGGCTGGTTTGTAGTTCAGGAAGACCAGCCCCGCGCCGGTAAAGGCGCCCAGCACTTGGGCCAACATATAGGGGGCCACGCGGGGCCAGGGAAACTGGCGAAAGATGGCGAGGGCTAAGGTGACGGCGGGATTCAAGTGTCCGCCGCTGATCCTGCCCGAAACGTAAACGCCCATCGTGACGGCCAGGCCCCAGGCCAGAGTGATGTTGGTATAGCCGCCGTTGACGACTTCGGCCGGATGGCCGCCACCAAAAAGAACAGTCATGGCGACCACGCCCGAACCAATCAGCAACAAGATCATGGTGCCGAAGAACTCGGCCACGCAGGCCGCCCATAGAGTACTCATATCTTTTATCCTTATCCTTATCCCACGCGCCAGGACGCATCGAGGCCGAGGAAGGCATGTGCGTAGCGGCGTCCAAATTCACGAAAGCCGGGGGCATCGAAATGCAGTTCGTCGCCGCGATGGCCGAGCCCGGCGCTGGAGACGAAGGCCGAGCGCCGCACTTCCGTCGGCACCTGTGCCAATTGCCGGTTGACGATGCCGGCGAAGGGGCTCTTATCCGAGCGGACAAACTCGCCCAGTTGGCCGACGACGATGGGCACCTCGCCCAGTTCCTTGCGCATCGCCGCCACCATTGTGCTGAAGCGTTCCAGATAAGATTCGGCGCGCGTCTGGTCGGCGGCCTCGGCTTCGCCTTGATGCCAGAGGATGCCGCTTAGTTTTCCCGTGCCGAGCGCGGAGCGGGCGCGCTTGAGCGCTGCTTCGTAAAGGGGTGCGCCCGGTGCCCATTCCTGCAACGCCGACCCACCCATGGCGCAGGGCACCAAGCCGACCTTGGCTTCCGGGTCTACGGTGGTGAGGACGCGGGCGAAGGTGCGGCCGAGGCCGACGCCGACGATGGCGGGCCGGTCGTAGTGCAGGGGATCGGTGGCCAGCGCCCATTCGCTGGCCTTGTTCATTGACCACACGCGCTCGATGGAGCGGCGGTCCTGCTCTTCGATGTCGCCGCGGCCAGCCATGTTCGATTGGCCGCAAAGCAGAAAGATGCGCAGGTCGCGCGGGCCGTCCGCCGCCCACAGCAGGCCGCTTGCCGCCAGAATGCTTCGCCGTCTCATGAGCCTTAGAGTTTATCGCTGATCGATCGATTCCACCAGCGCTCGCGCTCTTTCTTTTGCGTGCTTGGTGGCGGATTCGATGGCGGAGATGAGGGTGGAGCGCAATCCGTTGCGTTCCAACTCATGCATGGCGACAATGGTGGTGCCGCCGGGGGTGATCACTTCGTCGCGCAAAATGGCCGGGTGCAGGCCAGATTCGCGGACGTGTTTGGCGGCACCGAGGACGGTCTGCTCGGCCAGGCGCGTCGCAATCTCTCGCGAGAGCCCCATCTTCACGCCGCCGGCGATCATGGCTTCGATCATCAGATAGACGTAGGCGGGGCCGGATCCACTCAGGGCGGTGACGGCATCCATCATGTCCTCTTCCACTTTGCAAACGACGCCCACGGCGCGGAAGAGGTTGGTAACGGTTTCCCATTGCGCCTTGGTGGCCAGTTCATTGGCGCACAGGGCAATGGCGCCCTCTTCCACCACCACCGGAATGTTGGGCATGGCGCGAAAGACGGCCATCGGCGCGCTGAGGCGTTTTTCGATGACGGTGATCGGCAAGGCGGCGGCGAGCGAGAGCAGAATCTGGCTGGGTTTCAGGGCAGTGGCAATTTCCTCCACCACCTTGGGCACGGTGCCGGGCTTTACGGCCAGGACGACGATATCGGCTTGCGCGGCGGCGGCGCGATTGCCGCCGGCGGTGACCTTGATTCCTAGTTTCTTGCGCATGGCGGCGGCGCGCTCCGGGCTGCGCACCGTGGCGGTGACATCGCCGGGCTTCACGAAACCGCTGCGAAACATGCCGCCCAGCATGGACGCGCCCATGTTGCCGGCCCCTAAGAGGGCGATCTTCATGCGATCCACTTATAGAAGTAGAACAGCATCGGCGTCTTGCCGGTGTTCATGATGGCGTGCAGTTTGTGGCCCGCGCAATACATCATGGACCCCGGGGCGACGTTGGTTCGCTGGCCCTCGATCTCTATCCAGCCCGTGCCTTCGGTCACCAACATGAACTCTTCGTCGGCATGCTGGTGCGGGGGGTGCGGCGACATGCCGGCCTTCAGGCGCAGACTGCCGGCCGTCATCTGCTTCAGCATGTCGGTGGGGCCTTCGTGATAGATGCGCAGATCGCCGGAAGGGTCGGGAATCTGTTTGGCCTTGGCTGGATCGAGGGTCAGGTTGGCCCATTTCGGCAGGGTAGCGGCCG
>JAYVUQ010000857.1:0-2687 GCA_043787785.1 Bryobacteraceae bacterium | reverse complement strand
CACTCGGCTCCAGGCGCGAGGATTGTCGTCCTTCAGTTGGCTCAGGTGGAACGTGCCCGAAGGCTTCGCTCCTTGATGGCAGCCGGCGCAGTTCTGCTTCAGGAAGGGGTCCTGGGTAGCGGCGATGAACGGCAATATCCAAACCATCCACATGAAGTTCCTTTTATTTTATCAGCGATTGGAAGCAAGATTGGGGGGTCGTGACGACTACCAGGCAAATAAGAGATCGAATGCTATTGAAGGAGGACCCTCGAAGGCTGCGAAGGACGGCCGACATCTTCTGCAAACCACCCGCCCTGGCCGCCGCGCCTGTCGTTCCACGAGCGATCTCGGCGCACGTCAAGGATCACCAGGGCAAGCCCACGCTTTTCGTAAACCAGGAGCCGATGATCGCCGGTTTTTACGCGCTCACCGATTTCACCGGGGTTATTATTACGATTCCGGCCCCGGCCACTAATCCGGATGGTGGGCCGACAACTGGCAGATGGCCGAGATCGATCGCGTGCATCAAGTGCTGCGCCGTTACGATGAACGCCCTTATCAACCCGCTGGAGATATGCTCGCCGTGTTCGTCAGCCTTGGCTTGGGCTGACACCAAGTCAGGCGCGGCATGCGCGGCAGCGTCTCGTGCCACGACCGCGTGATTCATAACCACTTGCCAAGGTGATTAACTAGCTCACCACTTCAGCGCTCGGGCGCATTCGGTCCAAATTGAAAAGTAAGTCTTCAAGCGGTCGGCGCACTATCTAATCGGCCTTGTCATATTGCATTGCGCCCGCGATATTGCCTTCCGGATCCTGAAAGAAGATCAGCGTACCGACCGTGGGGATCGTCACCTTGGGCATGACAATCTTGCCTCCCTGTTTCTCGATCGCCGCCTGCGTCGCATCGATATCGGCCACCCCAAACGTGCATTCCAGGCCCGTCATACGCAAGCCGGGAACCAGTTCGCGGCGCGACTGGATGGCACCCATCGCGCCCGCGTCAGCAGTATTGAAGAAGCCCGGCGGCCCCCAGGGCTGGAACTTCCAATCAAAAACCGTCTCGTAGAACTGCTTGGCGCGCTCTACGTTGTCGCAGTTGATGGCAAAGTGCTGTAACTTATCCGGCATGCCACCATGCTAACAACGAACTAACTTCTCCTTCAAGGAGCCGGAACCGGCTTCGGGTCCAGCCCTTCGGCCAACTCCGCTGACGTCACCGTCACAGAAACGCCACCCTTCGGCACCGGCGCCTTGGCCACCCACAGCAATCCATTCAACAAAATCTTGCGCCAATTGTCATCCGCCAGATTCTTATGAAAATGGCCTCCCGTCAGGCCAATCGACCGACCACCTTCCGGCCGCCGATAAGCCCAAGCCACCGTCTGTGGCTGCCCGGCCTTCTTCCGAACCTCGGGGTTACCGCTCCGAATGCCATCCGCTCCAATCGTGCTCACCGGCGGGGTAGCCACTAACAAATCCGTCACGCCCTTTTTGCCGTCACGAAAGCGCATATTGTAATACCACTCGTCGCGCAATTGGAACGGCAGCACGCCATTCATCACCGGGTGCTTCGGCAGCGCAACGTAATTAGCATCCCAATGCGGATTGATCGAGTAATAGGGCTCAAAGTAACCGCCCAACCACTCCAGCATCTCTTCGTGCCCGCGCTTCTCTGGTGGCTCGACCGCATAGTGCAAGAACATCAGCCCCGCCCCACGCTTCGCCGCTTTACCGATCACCGCCGGATGCCCTTCCGCAAAGCCAAAGTGCCGGTCGCCGCCATCGGAAAAGAACAAGACCGCATCGGCCTTGTCAAACTCAGCGTCCGCCGGCCACGCGCCACCGTACGAAGCGGTCGCATGCACGCCGGGTACCGTATTCAGCCACTTCGTGAGCAATCGCACGCCGGCGTTGTGCTCATGCTGGCCCGGCGGATGGCTCGGCTTGCCCGCCACCAACAGAAGGTTCTTATCCGCCCCGCAAGCAAACCCGGCCAGGAGCAACAGAAGGATTTTCATGACGCTATTCTCTCTAACTTTTCTCCCAAACCCAATCCTTCACTTCCGGCATGTCCTCCCCGTACCGGTTGATGTACTGCTTATGGTCAATCAACTTGGCCTGCAACTGGTGCTTCAAGCGCAGGCCCGCCTCGCCGGTCTGGGGCACCCGGTCAATGACGTCCATCGCCAGATGGAACCGGTCTAAGTCGTTCAACACCGTCATATCGAACGGCGTCGTAATCGTCCCTTCCTCTTTGTATCCGCGCACATGAATATTGTCGTGATTGGTGCGTTTGTAAGTGAGCCGGTGGATCAGCCAGGGGTAACCATGAAAGGCAAAGATCACCGGCTGCTCTCTGGTAAAGAGTAAGTCAAAGTCCCCGTCGCTTAACCCATGCGGATGCTGAAATGGCGTCTGCAACCTCATCAGGTCCACCACATTCACAACGCGGATCTTCAAGGCGGGCAAATGGTCCCGCAGAATCGATACCGCCGCCAAGGTCTCGAGCGTCGGCACGTCGCCACAGCAAGCCATCACCACATCGGGCGCGCCTCCGAGGTCATTACTCGCCCACCGCCACACGTCCACCCCTTGCAGGCAATGCTTCACTGCCGCATCCATCGATAGCCACTGCGGCGCCGGATGCTTACCGGCAATCACCACATTCACGTATTGGCGGCTGCGGAGGCAATGGTCCATCAC
>JAYVUQ010000856.1:0-5338 GCA_043787785.1 Bryobacteraceae bacterium | reverse complement strand
AGGCGCGCTCGAGAATCGCAACGGGCTCGGCACAGTGTTTGTCATCTCCGCCGGCAATGGCCGCGACAACGGCGACGACCAAAGCTACGACGGCTTCTCGAGTTCGCGCTACGGCATTGCCGTCGCCGCCGTTAACCGTACCGGCAACCAAAGCTCCTACTCCGAAAGCGGCATGGGCGTGGCGATCTCGGCCTTTGGCGGCGAGTTCCAACAGCCCGACGTCACCTGGACCACCAACAACATGGGCGCCGCCGCTTTCGGCATCAAGCAGGAATCCTTTCCTACGTCGGAAGCGCCCATCAACTACACGGACAGCTTTAACGGCACCTCCGCCGCCGCCCCGCAAGTGTCGGGCGCCGCCGCGCTGATGCTCGAACGCAACCCCCGCTTGGGCTATCGCGACGTGAAAGAAATCCTCATGCGCACGGGCAATCGTGCGGGCTTGAAGGGCAAGGATGAGTTCGTCAAAAACGGCGGCGACTTCACCCTCAGCCACTCCTTCGGCGCGGGCCTGGTGAATGTGGCCGCGGCCGTCGACCTGGCCGGCCGCTGGACCAACCTTGGCCCGATGATCACCTCCGAAATCGAAGCCACCGGCACCCAGGAGATCTCCGATAACGGCACCCTCTCTACGCTCGACTTCGACTTCACCCCGGCCAAAATCCGGGCGGAACACATCGAAATCACTTTCACCATCAAGCACGCCAGCCGCGGCGACCTGGAGTTCGGAATTCTCTCGCCTTTCGGTACGCTCAGCACGGCTAACAGTCGGCCCAAGGATGACAACGCCGACTTCACCGACTATACAATGACCTCTGTCATGCACTGGGGCGAATCGGCCTCCGGCAAGTGGAAGGTCCTCTTCCTCGACGGCAAGAAGAACGGCAAGGGTGGCTCTATCATAAAGGCGAAGCTGAAGGTCTACGGCACGGCGGAGTAAGGCGGCAGGCGGCGGTACTTGTCCCAAAATCCTGCCGCCCGAGGTTCGAAAGTACCGGCAAGGTTGGCAGGAGTTCCAGCCCCGGCCCCACCCCGGCGCTTGTTTTTCCATCGTCTCTGACGGCGTCACCGAGCGTGGCATGGTCGTAGACGATGGCACCAACGTCGGGCTTACCAGCAGCATACTGTCTTTGAGTATGACGCGCCATCAACTCTTGAACAGCACACCGATCTCGCGGTTGGGTTGAATGGCCTGGGCAGCGACGGGCTCCACATAGTAAAACTCGCGGCCGGAGGGCGTGGCTTGGATGCGCTTCTTCCAGTCGATACCCAGCGCGGAGTAGGCGGTGGTGGCGATGTCTTCCATGAAGATGGGGCGCTTTACCTCCCAGCCGGAATCGATCACTTTGGCGCCCGTTTCGTCGGTCTTACCAATGATTTGGCCGGGCTGAACGCCACCGCCGGCGAAGAGGCCGGTGTAAGCGTATTGGTAATGGTCGCGGCCTTTGAGGCCGTTGACATCGCCCGGCGTGCGGCCGAATTCGCCCAAACACACCAGCAGCGTTTCGTCGAGCAGCGTCTTACCGTCGGGGCGCTTGGTCGTAGCGAGGTCCTCAATGAGGGAGGCCAGCGACACGTCCAGTTCGCGCGAGTGAGCGTAGTGATTCTGCGGCTCGTAAATCTTCGAATGATGATCCCATCCCTTCTGTTGCAGGAACAGGAAGCGGGTGCCGGCGTCGGCCTGGATCAGGTTGCGGGCAATGATGGCCGCGTCGCCGGTGCCGCTGTTGCCGTAGCGCTTACGCTCTTCGGGCTTCAGATCGAAGAGGGGCCCGGTGCGCTCGTCGGACATCAGCTTCACCGCGCCCTCGTAATGGTCGTGGAAATCGCGATAGGCCTTCGCCGCCAGCGTCGCATCGTTCCGCAGCCGCCCGTCAAAGGACTTCAGCATCTCCCAGCGGCGCAGGAACTCGCCTTTACTGGCCGCGTCCGCCGAATAGGCCGAGAGGCTGGCCCCGGTGTCGATGTGGAACGGCGCGTGCACCGCGGGCAGCATACCGGCCCGGAGCAACCCGGCTTGATTCTGATAGACGTTCAGGGCCACATAGCTTGGCAGGCAATCGGTGGCGCGCCGCTGCGAATGCAACTCCATCGCGGCCACGGAGCCGATGGGCGGAATCTCTTTCTGCAGCGCGGGATTGAAGGGGTGCGCGGCCTGCACATAATACTGGGCGCGGCCATGCACGCTGTCCCAGGCGTTTAAGGATCGCACCAACGTGACGCGGTCGAGTTGCTTGGCGAGGTTGGGATAGAGCGCCATCGGCCACTTCAGGCCGGGCTTGATTTCACTAACGTCGAAGTCGGGCGGCGTCCATTTGCCTTCCTTCAAGTCCCAGCCATCGACGTGGCTTTGGCCGCCATCGAGCATAAAGAAGAGGCAGAAGCGGGCCGTGCCACGCGGCGAGGCGCCGCCGGCGGCACGGACGTTCGTGGGCGCCAGCAACGGCAGAAAGTCGAGCCCGGCCAGCGATAAAGTGCCCAGGCGCAGGGTCTGGCGGCGAGTGAGGAAGAGGTCGGCGGCAGTTCGCATATTAGTAGTTGAAAATGAACTCCAGCTTATTCAAAAGAAGCCATTGCAGATCTTCGAGCCCTTTCTCCGGCTGTGACGCCAGCACGCCGCGGGCAAAAGCCAACTCACGCGCATCTGGCCGGCGCACCAGGAAACGCTCGAACATCTCGCCGATCAACTCGTCCGGGCTCTTCGCCCGCGCCTTCAGTTCGGCGGCGAAACTGCCCGGCCGCGCTTGCAGGCGAGTGAGCACGAAGGGCGAATTCATCAGCATAATGGCCTGCGTGATCTCGCCTTCGTTCTTTCGTTCGGCGTACTCGCGATTGTTCTGCCCGAAGACATCCAGAAAGAAACTGGCGTCGCGGAAGCCGGGCAGGTTCTGCTTGATGTCCTCGGGCGTCCGCAGTTCCGTGGCCCAGCGCGCGCGGATGTCCGTGCCGCGAATGGGCACTTCCAGGAACTGGTTCGTTGCGCCCACTAGCGAATCGTAGACCTCTTCCGCCTTCAAGCGGCGTACATATTTACGGGCGAAGTACTTGGCGTAGGACTCTTTCCATTCCCCCGGAAAACGGCTCGAAAGCTGATAGGCGCTCGACTTGGTGATCAGCTTCATCAGGCGCTGCAGATCGTAGCCATGTTGGCGGAAGTCGTCGGCGAGGGCCTCGAGGAGTTCGGGATGGGAGGGCTGAATCGTCCAAGGAGCGGGCGGCGGATTGTTCGGGTCGAGCCGGTCAAGATCGAAGTCTTCGATGGGGTCGACAATCCCGGCGCCCATAAATTCGGCCCAGAAGCGATTGACGGTGGCGCGCGCGAACTGTGGATGCTCCGTTAGCATGCGGGCAAATTGCGGCCTTAGCGGTTTCGCTTCGTCGGCCTTTTCGCCCGTGAGGAAAAATGCGGGCGACACTTTTCCGGTGCCCCGGCGGGGAATGCGCACCACGGAACGGGCGGAAGAGTCGTAGCCGGGTCCGCGATCGTCGATCGAGTATTCGTCCTGTGTCGTCGCCACTTCCACTCGGCGCAGCACGCGGGTGCGGCCGAAGAAAGAGGCCATCTGCCACAGGTTCTCCCGCTTATGGCGCGTGAGCCACAGGTTGATTTTGTCGGTATGCCGGATGCCATCGTGGCAGGAGATGCACTCGAGCTTCACGCCCAGGAAGTGTTTAGCGGCGTTAATGGCCAGTTCGTCGGAGGTATCTTCGTGGACGGTGTCTTCGCAGGTCACGCCGATCACCACCCAACGGGCAACGTAGCTGGCCGGGCCGACGAACCAGTTGGAGACGGCGTTGGGCGTCAGCATGTCGGAGACCAGTTCGTTGTAGGGCCGGTTGACTTGCAGATTGTCGTAAATCCAGCGGTAGAAAAGGTTCTTGCCCTCGCCGCCGACGCGGTTGGCGGCGGTCATGGCGAGGTCGCCGAAGTAGTAAGTCCACTTCGAGCGCCAGGCTTTGGAGGCGATGAGTTGGTCAATGGCGAGGTCGCGCTTCTGGAGGTCGTTCGAGGCGACGAAGGCGCGCAGTTCAGCGGGCGTGGGCAGGTGGCCGATGAGGTCGAGGTGCAGGCGGCGGAAGAACTCCTCGTCGCTCGAAAGGGGTGCATGGGGAATCTGGTCGTGTTCGAGGCGGCTAAAGATTTGCTCGTCGATAAAGTTGCGGCGCGCGACCGGTGCGGCCTTCACCGCCGGTGCCGAGCGGGTGAAGGTCTCGGTGAGTTGTGCGGCGCGCTCGCGGTCCCCGGCGGCGCGAACGGGAGGATGGTTGGGCGGCAGTTGGGCATGGAGCGCAACGGCTACCGAGAAGAGAGTGAATAGCGAATTGCGCATCATAGCAACTGCCGATACTATATACGTTTTTGCCGCCGATCGCACCCCCGCCAATGCGCAGGCTTTTCGCGGTCGATTGGGGCGTTTTGGCGGGGGAACTTGGCGGCCAAACGCACGCGTTGGGGGAAGGCCGACGTCAATCGGGAACGCCAGCCATCGAGGCTTGGCCCACCGCATCCCCGGCCCTCGCAGGTACCCAGGCCCATGAGGAGCGGGGACTCGCCCGCCAGCTCATTTTCGCAAGCATCGGCCCGATGCCCGCCCAGGGCGCGGTTGGGTGACGGGCCGTGAAAACTTTTCCAATAGGGCTATTGACATGGATTCAGAATGCGTGGCACTATGAAGCACGGTGCAGCACCGAGCTAATGTATGCCTACAACAAAACAGCGTCTGACGCTCAATCTGGACGATGAGGAGTATCGGGAACTGGCGATGCTAGCGGGGCAGAATAACCTCTCCTTGGCTTGGCTCGGCCGTAAGGCCGTCCTCGAGCTGTTGGAACGATGCCGCCAAAACCCGCTCCAGTTGCCGCTGAAATTCTCCGAAGGAAATGAGCCCTCTGAATGGAACGCCAGACGCGGTTAGGTATATCGAATCATGGCCGACAACCGAACCCCACAGCAACGCAGCGAAACCATGCGGGCCGTTCGCGGCAAGGATACGGGACCGGAGTGGTTTGTCCGGCGTCTCCTTCATGGGCAGGGCTATCGTTATCGCCTCCACGATCCCCGTCTGCCAGGAAAGCCGGATCTTGTTTTTGCGAGCAGGGGGAAAGTAATTTTCGTGCATGGCTGTTTCTGGCATGCGCACGGATGCCGGTGCGGGCAGGCGCCGAAATCGAAGTTGGATTATTGGCTCCCCAAGCTAGAAGCGAACAAGAGGCGCGACCGCGAAAAAGCGTCTCAACTTCGCGCCCTCGGTTGGTCAGTTCTTGCAGTTTGGCAATGCGAAACACTTTCTCCGAAACGCCTGTACCGAAAACTTCAGCGGTTTCTGGACTCGTAAAG
>JAYVUQ010000855.1:0-1898 GCA_043787785.1 Bryobacteraceae bacterium | reverse complement strand
AAAACATCCATCTGCACAATCGCCGCCGCACTGGCATCCTATTTCCTGCTGGAGAAGCCGCTGCTGAAAATACGCCAGCGTTCGCGATCTTAGAAAATTCTAATCCGTACTAATCATCTTAGCCCTTGACCTTAACCTTAAACACATAGTACCCTCATGGCTTCATGATTCTACCGACGAGTTACACCACTACTCTGCTCTTACTCATCTTTTCGATGCTTTGCTGGGGCTCATGGGCCAATACGCAGAAAGCCACCGGCAAATGGCGCTTTGAACTTTACTACATCGACTATTCCATCGGTGTTCTCGTCATGGCAATCGTACTTGCGCTCACCTTAGGCACCATGGGAATGGAGCTTTCTGTTGAAGATAATTTGGCAATCGCCGGTAAACGGAACATATTCTACGCCTTTGCCGGTGGTGGCGTCTTCAACCTTGCCAACATGTTATTAGTTGCTGCCATCACTGTATCCGGAATGGCTATCGCATTCCCAATCTCAATCGGATTAGCCCTAGTCATCGGCGTTTTTTGGAATTATGTGATCAAGCCGCAAGGCAACCCCGCACTTCTC
This sequence comes from Bryobacteraceae bacterium, assembly GCA_043787785.1. Classification (GTDB taxonomy): domain Bacteria; phylum Acidobacteriota; class Terriglobia; order Bryobacterales; family Bryobacteraceae; genus JALHNI01. The sequence goes on along the minus strand of JAYVUQ010000855.1, from coordinate 1,326 downwards.
TTCTCCGGTGCCGCCTGCGTGCTCGCCGCCATTCTCGTAACTGCCGCCGCCTATCACTTTCATACCGAAGCCTATCGCATGACCCTCCCCCCCGCCACTCGCAAAAAACACGATTCCAGCTTTAAAGGCATCATGCTCAGCGTCATCTCCGGCTTCCTCATGGGTGCTTTTTACCCCTTAGTGGAAATGTCCAAAGAGACCGAAATCGGTCTCGGTGCCTACACAGTCGGTATCTTTTTCGGTTTGGGCGTTTTCTTAACAACTTTTATCTACAATTTGTATTTCATGAATTTGCCCGTAACCGGTGAATCCATCAGCCCATTGTTGTACTTCAAAGGCAAGCCAAAGCAGCACATGTGGGGCATTCTCGGTGGCATGATCTGGTGCGCCGGAGCCATCGCCAACTTCGCCGCAGCAAGTGCTCCAAAACAGGTAAACGTTGGCCCTGCTGTAAGTTACGCAATCGGGCAAGGTGCTACACTGATCAGCGTTCTATGGGGTTTACTAGTCTGGAAAGAGTTCGCTAATGCCAACTCAAAAACCAAGGGCCTCATCGCCCTCATGCTCCTGCTGTTCGTCACCGGCCTCACGCTAGTTGCTATTGCTCCACTTTATTAGCTTGACAGGCATTGGACCAGATCATAGATTAATGCTACACTCACATTGAAAAACGAAATCATCCGTGATTCAACTTCCGCCGGGTTAAATAATAACACTGCGACCTGCCGGGTGAAAGGAATTGTCATGGACAAACTAGCGCAGAATATCCAAGAAGCGTTTCTAAACAACGCGCGCAAAGATAAGACGTTCTTGACCATCTATTTGATGAGTGGAGTAAAATTGTCTGGACGCATCAAGAGCTTCGACAAATACTCCGTCATTCTGGAATCGAATAATCAGGAACAGTTGATCTTTAAGCACGCAATATCAACAGTTGTAGTTGCCAAACCTGCTCATACAGGCGGCCACCACAATCCAGCTCATCTGTCCGCACCCGGTGCCCCAGCCGTTGCCTCCGCAGCCGCAGGTGCCGAGATGCAGGAAGGTTAGGCCTTCTTACGGCAGACGAACGTGCCATCCTCGTAGGGTTGGAAATCAAGGGAAGAAAACCCCGTCCAACCTCACAAGATTTCTCCGCCACCTTTTCGGCTAATGATTCATTAGAAGAACTTAATAATCTTGCAGTCAGCGCAGGTGCCAAAGTCCTTTCAACCATCTCCCAGGTTCGCGATGCCGCAGACTCCTCCACCTTCCTCGGCTCCGGTAAAGCCGACCAACTCAAAACAGCGGTCCAAGGCCTCGATTCCGATCTCGTAATCTTCGACC
>JAYVUQ010000854.1:0-7629 GCA_043787785.1 Bryobacteraceae bacterium | reverse complement strand
GTCGGCACCGAAAAAATCATGGTCGCCAAGTCGCTCGAAATTCGCGGCGGATCGGTGGAACTGCGCCTCGGCGCGCCCATCCTGGTAACTGGTTTCGATACGAAATACCGGGGAACGTTGACGGAACGCCTGCGCCAGGAAATCGAAGCCCTACGCGGTTAATTTCCAAACCAGATTTTCCATCACCGAACGGTCATCCGGCCGGGGCTCACGGAAGGCTTGGTCGGCGACATACAAATGCCGGATCGCCCGCGCCAGTTTGCCGCGGGGCATCTTTGTCACCGTCTCCGCCACCTGATCGGCGCGCGACTTCCACATCGCCACACCCAGTTTCTGAAAATGGCTTTGAATCTGGAAGGCATTCTTCACGCCCGCCTCATGCGCCACCAGCGCCAGGCGAAATTGCGTAGCCAAAAACGTCAGCGCCAAAGGCAGATACTCGCCATCACGCACCAATGTGTCGAGGATAGAGAGCGAAGCCAACCGGTCGCCCCGGCCAATCGCGCTCACTAAGGCAAATACATTGGAGGAACGCGCATTCGGCACTAACTCCGCGATCAGCTCCATCGTCACCACGCCGCCCGGGCCACAATAAAGGCTCAGCTTTTCGATCTCGTTCGCCAAGCGCGCCGCATCGGCGTTCAGCGCCTCCACCAGTAAGTCGCTCTCGCCCACGCCAATGGTCAAACTACGCGCCGCCGCCAGCTTCGTCACTAACTGACGGGCATTGGCTGGAGAGAAACGCGGAAACTCGACGATACTGGGGATCGCCGCATAGTACTTACGCACGCGCTCCGTCTTAGCCTTGTCGTCGCCTTCAAAATCAAAGCGATGGCTATCGAAAACCAGGGTAACCCCGGGGGTCGGGTTTTTCACAAACTGCTTCAATTGCGCCGTGGCATCGGCCGGATCTTTATCCTCGGTCGTCGTCAACCGCTTCGGCAACGCTCCCTCAGCTCCGGTTACCCACACCAGACGCTCGCCGGCGAAGAGCGAAAGGGAATTGGCGTCATCCAGCACCGCGGATAGGCTTTGCTCATCCAGGTCCAGCCGCGTGAAGCCTTCCTCGCGCAGATCTGGGGGCAACGCCGCCTCCCGCAACGCGCGCCGGCAGCGGTCACGCTCATAGCTATCCGGACCCAGAAACAAATACACCGGCGCCGGGCCATCTTTCCTCAGCGAATTGAGAAATTGGTCGGGCGTCACGGTAGCTAAAACATCTCCAGAATGGCGGAAACCACATTGCGCGCCACGCCCCGGCTCAGGCGTTCAAACGCCGGCGCGCTTTCGTCAAAGTAGGCTTGTGGGTCAGTGGAAATCTCGTAGCGCTCGCGAAAATCTAACGCCGGCTGGCTATACAGTACTTTGCCGGTGGCGCGCTCACGCAAAGTAACCTGCATCACTACTAGCACTTGGACGCCTGCCGCGCGGCCCGTCAATGGGTCAAAGGTGGAAGGATACGCAATCACATTGGCCACCCCACCCGTCAGCACCATATCCGCCTCATTCGCGTCGGCGATCACCTGGTAACGCGTGCGCGCAATAAACTCGCGGGCTAATGCATTGGGCAATCGATCCGTCAGCTTGTAACTCATCGTCACGTTACTAAATGCCGGAATCGCAATCGTATGCAGATGCTTTGGGAGTAAGTCGGCTTTACCGGCCACTTTATAGCCACAGCTGACCAGCGGAAAGCCAACCAACGCAAACCATTCCCGGCGACGCATGTTACTAATTCACCCGGCCCCGGCCAAACAGCGACGTCAATACCACCATGGCGTTTTCCGAAACCAAGCGCAAATTATCCGCGCCCACCCAGAACCAATAGGCATTGGGCTGTTGCCGGTCCTCGGCGATCGACACCATAATGCCCGTCTGCCCCGCCACCCCCACATTGGTCGGTAATTCGACATCCTTGCCCCGAAGGTCCACTAACTCATTGGCCAGCGACTTTTCCAGTTCCGCGCGAGACACTGGCGTCGCAAACTCCATCCACGCCGATAGCATCACGCCATGAAACACCGGCGCATGTAACACCCTTAGCGATGGCACCCGCCCGCCGCCGAGTAACTTGCCTAAGTGGTCGACAATCAGCTCTTCCACCTGCACGAGGCTCCTCGGCGCGTCGTCGCCATAAGCGGCCAGCAGATTCATCGTCGCCTGCGCATCGAATACCTTCTGCGGCAAAGGCTTGAAAGACAGCAGATTGATCGTCTGCTGCTGCATTTCGTCGATGCCCTCTTTGCCCCGCTCGCTGGCCGGCTCAAAAACCTCCATCACCACGCGCACCGGTACAGCCGGCAACCGCGCCAATAACAAGCCAGCGGCAATCGCGGCAGGATGCGCAATGGCCACTGCCCCTTTGATCGGTTTAGCGCCCGTCACCATCGGCGCGCTCACCGTGGCGGGGATCGACGCGGTCAAGTCGATCAATTGCGTCTTCTTCTTCACCAACTTCGCGGCAGCCACGGCTTTCGTCGCCAAAATTACCGCGTCGGCACCCAGCAGGCTTTCGGCCGATAGCCGTTCCATCGTCACCAATTCGTCGTTCTCGCGTGTCACAATTGCGCCTTCGGTCTCTTCTTCGGTGTTCAGCAAACGCAGTGAGATATCCAGGTGTGTTGCCTCCAGCACTTCCCGCACATCGCGCCCCAGTAATGTCTCCGCGCCCACAATCACTACTTCTTTAGCCAAGGACGGCCCCTTCCGGCCGGCGCGGCGGTGGCTGTTTGGCAAATCGCCGCTTAATCAAGCCACCCACCCGCACCAGAATTCCACTCAACGAATAGGCCAGCGCAATCACCAACAGCACCACCTTCGAGTAATTCCAAATCGCAAAAATCAACGAACCCAACGCCACCACGCTAATCGGCGAACGCGGCTGCAGCATATTTAAATCCTTGAAGCTGCGATAACGCCACGTGGACACCATCAGAAACGAGAGAAACAACACCAGGGCTAACCACGCGATGGAATGCGTCCAATGCGTGTTCGGTACCCCATCCAGCGAATACACGATTGCGGCCAGCAAGCCGGCCGAAGGGGGCGTCGGCAAGCCGACGAAGTACTTGCGGCCCGGGCGGCCCGGATTCTTCGGAATCGGGTTCTCCTGAATATTGAAGCGCGCCAAACGCATTGCCCCACACAGCAGAAACAGAAACACCAGGAAATAGCCGGCGCGGATCAGTTGGTCGCGAGCGAAGGGCATGCCTGCCGGGTCGACAAAGTTGACGCCCCAGGCAAAGGCCAACACCGCAGGCGCCAGGCAGAAGGTGATCACATCGGCGAGCGAGTCCATCTCGCGCCCAAACTCCGTCACGGTATTGGTCATGCGCGCGATTCGCCCATCCAGGCCATCGCACACCACGGCCATGCCAATCAGCAACGCCGACAAGTCAAAGTGAGGGTTCGCCTGTTCCAAATTTCCCGGCAAGGCGGCATAGCGCGCGCCTTCAAACGCCTTCATAATCGACAGAAAGCCCATGAACAGGTTCGCCGCCGTAAACAGCGTGGGCAGCGCAAAGGCAGCCTTGCGTGGACGGCGTTCCGGTAATTTAGAGTCAATCAGGGGCTCGGCCATCATCTCACTTCTTTTTCGCCAGCACACTCTCGCCCGCGCTTACGCGGTCGCCCACCTTCACCGCCAGCTTCCATTCGGGCCCAAACAGCAAGTCAACGCGCGAACCAAACTTGATCAGCCCAATCCGTTCGCCGCGTTGCACGGTGTCGCCCACCTTCTTGTCGCAAACGATGCGGCGCGCAATCAGGCCGGCAATTTGGCTAAACTCGAGACTCGTCCCTTCGCCTTCCACCACCAGCGTATTCTGCTCGTTCTCCACTGACGCCGCCACTTCGCTCGCCACCAGAAACTTGCCCGGCTTATACTTCACCGAAGTCACGCGGCCGCCAATCGGCGAGCGATTCACGTGGACGTCGAACACATTCAGAAAGATCGCTATGCGCGTGCGCCCATCGGGCTCCGGCCGGATCAACACCACTTTGCCATCGGCGGGAGAGACCGCCAGGCCCACCTCTGTCGGTGCCGTACGGTCCGGATCGCGAAAGAACCACAGGCAGAAAAACGCCAAAACCAGGAAAGGGACGGCTGCCCAGGGGCGCGTGAAGAAGCCGAGTATTACGCCTCCGCCGATGAGAAACGCGGCGTAGTAGAGGCCAGTCGAAACAATCATGAAGACCCATTGTCGCAAGATCTCGCGTCCACCGCGAGCCTTAACGCACTAAGCCATGCAATCGTTTGAGAAAAGCTTTCGCCTCCCCATAACCCGGGAAGCGCCGTTCCGCCGCCCGGAATGCTGGCGGATGAATACTGCGGCGATTGCCGCCCTCCAGCACCGGTATCTGGATGTGCAGCATCTCGTGGTACATCACAAAGTCCACCACCAACCGCGGCACCCGTGGCTGGTCTAGCAACCGGCTTAGCACAATCAGATGATGGTGCGGGTCATACTGGCCCAATAACGTGCGCGCCCGCTGCTGGCTCCAACCCAGTTGGGGCCGCGATACCTGGCCGCCAAAATGCTCCGCATTCACCGTATCGAACACTTCGTCCAGATCATAGTAAGCGCCCTGGGGCAACTGCACGCGCTTCCGGCCGCGCGTTTGCCGTAGTTCGCTCAGGTCCTGCCGCAGTTCCTGGCGGTTCACAAATTCCCGATAACAGCGTTGCGGCTCCGCCGGAACCGGCTTCCGGTAAAGCTTGGCGAGTAGAATCCACAGCAAGCTCTCGATCACTGCCCCGGGCGCATCCCGCAGCAAGTGGCTGATGCGCACCATGATGAGGCCCTCGCGCAACCGGATGCGGCTGCTCAAAGTCGTAAAAGATCGAAACTCCACCCGCATCACCGGCGCATCCGTCTGGGGCTTCAATTTCGCAAAGATCCGGCTCGCCATCGCCTCCGGTGTTTCCGCCACCAACGAATTTAAGGCCATGGGGAGCAAACTGCTCTCGACTTGCATCTTTTCGTGAGGTTACCATGGAGGGTTACCGATGGATGTGAAATTGGTAAACTGCCACGTCAGCATTTAGAGGAGAAGCATTTGCCCAGAGCAAAGATCACGGCGCTCGGTTGTTGGACGCCGCCGGGCCTGTTGACCAACCAGGATCTCGAGAAAATGGTCGAGACCACCGACGATTGGATCATGTCCCGCACCGGCATCCGCCAGCGCCATATCGCCAGCCCCGACATTGCCACCTCCGACATGGCCGTCGAAGCGGCCAAGATTGTACTGGCCGCCCGCGGTATTGACCCCTCCGAGCTCGAAACCATCATTGTCTGCACCGTCACGCCCGACATGTTCTTTCCCTCCACGGCTTGCCTGGTGCAGCACCGTCTCGGCGCCAAAGGCGCCTGGGGCTTCGACCTTGTCGCTGCTTGTTCCGGCTTCATCTACGGTCTCACCACCGCCGCGCATCTCGTCATGGCCGGCACCCACAAGAAGGTGCTCGTCATCGGTGCCGACACCATGTCGCGCATCATCGACTACCAGGACCGTGCCACCTGCGTCCTGTTCGGCGACGGCGCCGGAGCCATGTTAGTGGAGCCGGCCACCGACGAAGAAGAAGGCTTCATCGGTTTCTTGAACGAAATCGATGGCTCCGGCGGCGACGCTCTCAAAATGCCCGCCGGCGGTAGTCGCCGCCCTTCCAGCCACGCCACCATCGACGCCCGCGAGCACTACGTCCATCAGGACGGCCAGGCCGTCTTCAAGTTCGCCGTCCGCAAAATGTACGAAACCTGCCGCGACTTACTCGCGCGTCACGGCTACACTGCCGCCGACGTCAAGCTCATGGTGCCCCACCAAGCCAACTTACGCATCATCGCCGCCACCGCCGAGCGTCTCGGATTGCGCGAGGATCAAGTCATCGTCAATATCGCTGAATACGGCAACACCACCGCCGCCACCATTCCCTTAGCCACGCGCGACGCCGTCAATTCCGGCCGCCTCAAAAATGGCGACTTAGTCCTCTTCGCCGCCGTCGGCGCCGGCTTCACCGTCGGCGCCAACTTATGGCGCTGGCGCATCTAAACCGCCCGTGGCAAGGTGCGCGCGCCGTCCAAGGCCTTAGAACTCGTGCCGAAGAGATTTGATAACCTCAAGACATGACGGTTTTGCTGGAAAAAGCCCTCGAACGGGCGCAAGGTCTTTCCGACGAGGATCAAGACGTGATCGCGACGCAGATTCTCGCGACCATCGAAGCGGAGGACGCTTGGCAGGCTCGTTTCGCCGCAAAACGGAGTATCTTGGAGCGCATGGCGGAGAAAGCCGTTGAGCAAGACCAGCAAGGACTAACCCTCGACTTGGACGAGCTGATTCATTGATCAAGTCGAAGGCCACTCCCCAGTTTTGGAAAAGCTTCCTCGCACTTCCCTGATATTCAACGCCAAGCGTAAAGCGCCTACCGGACCTTCAATAAGAATCCGTCATATCCGGGCCTCGACTTTAAGAAACTCGCCGGAACCAAAGATTTGTATTCGGTACGAGTCGGAATCCACTATCGGGCCATTGGGCGGTATCTTCCCTGTTCGTCAAGAAGGTCCGCCTCCATGTACAAAAGGTCGCTGGAAGAAAGCGCCGCTTGCACTTGGCGCAGACTTTCGGTGGCAAGTAGCGCCGGTTCCGTCAACGTCTCGCATGCCGCAATCGATCGCTCCAGATAGTCGAGTCCCAGGGGCCGGTCTCCCCCGTAGCGTAAGTGGATCTTTGCGATTTCAATGAGTCCGTCGTGATCCCCCCGCGCTCACCGCACGCTCGAACCACGCCAAAGCGTTGGCCCACTTACGAGCATCGCGAAAGTACATCCCAAGGTGGAAGGCTGCCGCGCAAGAACCCTGCCGATAGGCCTTTCCCCAACAGCGCCAAGCCTTCTCCATATTCGGCCTCCGTGTAATTCCGTACGCATAGTCATACCCTACTAGCACCGGAGCCTCTTCGTCACCCAACTTGGCCGCCGCCAGAAACGACCGGAAGGCCTTCGCGTTCCTCCCCTTCTCGTGCTGCTGCTCTCCCGTTTTGCGCAGTCGCACCGCCTTCTTACTGCCGCTGATAAACCACCCGCCCATCGAAGACCGTGGTCACCACTCGTGTCTCGTGTAACTTCATCGGATCGATCTTGAAAGGATCCTGCGACAGCACCACCACATCGGCCAACATCCCCGCCGTCAGGCGCCCCTTGCGCATCTCCTCAAAGCTAGCCAAGGCACCCGCCTGCGTGTAAGCCCGCAGGGCCATCTCGAGCGACACGCGCTCGGTGGGGATCCAGCCACTCTCCGGCTTCCCATCAATCGTCCGCCGATTCACCGCATTGTGGATGCCGCGAATCGGGTCAAAGCTGATGCTCGCCGGCCAATCCGAACCGAACGTCACCCGTGCCCCCGCCCGCTCAAGCGTCCGCCACGCAAACGCCAGCGGCAAGCGCTTGGCACCCACGGCCTTGCTCCACACGTCCACCGTTCCCGGGTCCGCGTGGATTGGCTGCATCACCGCCAACACTCCGATCTCGGCAAAGCGCGGCAGATCGGCCGGATGAATCACTTCGATGTGTTCAATGCGGAAGCGACGATCCTTGTGGGTCTGGTGGAAGCGCAATCCATTGCGTTTCACCGCCTG
>JAYVUQ010000853.1:0-4564 GCA_043787785.1 Bryobacteraceae bacterium | reverse complement strand
CACGCGTTCGCCCTTCACTTCGGACGTCAGCACCTCATAAACACCGCCTTTGACGATCCATTCATAATCGTCTTTCGGGAACAGCGCATTTGCGGAAAGCTTCATGCCGCCACGACCCTTTACCCCGCCGTGGCACGCCGAACTGTTGCAGCCGCGCTTCGTGAGAATAGAGCTAATGTCGCGGGAGAACTGGAACGGGCGGATGGTTTGGGATCGGCTGATCTTGAGGGCGGATTTCGCTGTGACGCCTTGCCACTCGGCGGTAAGGGTGAGGGCACCGTCAGTGAGGCCGGTGACGCGGGCGGTGTCGGAAATTTTGGCGAAGGCGGCATTCGATACGGTCCAGCGCGCCTCGCCGGTGACGTCGGTCTGTTTGCCGTCGGCGTCGGTAGCAATGGCCAGGAATTGCTGTCCAGCCGCCGCTCCGGTCAACGTCACCGCAGCCGGCACGGTGTGAAGTTTTATCGCTTTCGTGGCCCCCTGCGCTAGCAAGGCCATCCATAGAAAGATGCAAAGTCTCATGGTGTAGCCACGATCATCACGGGGATCGGTTTGCGGGCAATCACGGGGCCGGGTTTTCCATCCAGGATGGGCCGCACCGTTACCAGGGCGACCTTGGGTTGCGGCATGGCGGGCGCGCCATCGGCGGCGCTGAACGCCAACACCATCCGCTCCGTCCGGGGCACGTACCGCTCACGCTTGCCGGGGTAGGGCGGCGGATCGGTGCCGGGCTCGTAATCGGCGGCGGCGAGGGCCGACACGCCTTCGGGTAGATTCTCGACGGACACGGCGACGGCGCCGCGATATTCCTCTTCGCGATCGAAAGACACCCGTACGATCTTCGCCCCGCCGCGGGCCAGATTCACATGGTCTTCCGCGATTATGACATTCCCCACGTGCGGGATTTGCGGGCGCACTTGCACGCGATAGCGGAACTGCTTGTCGCCGAAGTCAGAAGTGACATTGCGCACCTCAACCGTGTACTCACCGGGATTCCGCAGAGAAAGAATCGTCTTCGCCACCAGCCCCTTCGTTAGCGCGCCGGTGCAAGCGCCGCGGCCGACGAAGAAGTTGGTAACGACTTCGGTGCCGCTGGCATCCAGCACGCGCACCACTGGATTGAACAAAGGCGGCGCGACATTCGGCGTCTCCAATTCGATAGCGATATCCTGGGGTCCGTCAACCCGGAATTTGGTGCGATGCACCTCGCCCGGTTGCGCGAGCGTTCCTTCGAGCGTCCCCGGTACACTGAACGAACCCATCGTGCGATAGGACTCGATCGACTTCTGATTCTGGGCACGGCCGCCGCGGGCGGCCAGTTCATTCAGCCGATTTGCGGTTAACTGACGCACATAGCTGCGTTCGTCCCAGGCTTCCTTGCCAACCGGCTGGTCCTGAGGAACGATGCCGGGCATCATCTTCAGTTGATAGCTATAGTCTGGGCCGCCTTGGCCAGAGAAAGCGTCGACCCGCAGATAGTATCGTCCGGTCTTAGAGAAACGGTGTACGAGATAGGCGTCAGTCAGGCGGCCTAATACCCACAAGGGCTCATCGTTGAAAGCGAGGCGATTGACGCGCTTGGCATCGAACCAACTGCCGGAGGGCTCGTAGAGGGAGATCGAAGGGTCGAAGCCGTTGGCATTTCCGCCGGCGGCACCGATCGAAGGGAGTCCGGAATTCACCTGGAAGGTCATGGTTTCCCCGGCGCGAACATCGAAGGCATAAAAGTCAGTTTCGCCGTGTTTGGCAATCCGGCCCACATACGATGCCGATTCGCCTTCGACGGCTACCGCGGTCTCCGGAGTATCGTGGACGCCATCGGGCTCAGCCAACACCGCGGCCTCCGTAATGAGGACGGGCAGGGAGTTCGAGACGCCCTCCGGAGTCACCATCCGGAACGTGTACCTACCGGGCTTCGTCTCCGCGGTGGACTGCACGCGTATGCGCACCGTATCCATTTCCACCTTCTGATTGCCAGCGTGGGAGCTTGCCGGACCTTCAACCGCAATCTGCAAACCGGCTTGCTCCACAAACACCGACTTGATGTCTTTGAGGTAGCTTCCGCGCACTGTCGCCTGAAACTCCCGGCCCCGCTGTCCGGCAAAAGGGTGCATCGAAACCGCGCGAGGTTCCCCGGCGGTGAGTCCAACGGCGAGTGTAAGCGCGGCCAATAACGCACGCATGGGTATAGTTTGGATCGTAACACGACATATTGCGCGATGTTGACTAGCAGTCTTGTCTCATACAAGATGAGCCTGGAGAGGGAGGGCGATTCTCACACAAGATGAGCCTAAAAGAAAAAGGGTGGCGCAAGCTGGGGATTGATCATCGGCATGCAAGGTGGCGAGAAGTTGAGCCTTAAGCAGATCCGGGCGTCGAAGGCCCCCTCAGACTGATAGATGCTTGGCGGGGAAGGAGATGCCCTTCTTGCCCCACAAGCTGTGGGCGTCGTCAAAGGTCTCGAGACGGGCGAGGCGCAGCGTGTCGATCGGGGCGATCCTGGGCGTGCTGAAGGCTTCGGACGGACCGGGGCGGGCAATCGGCGGAATCCATTAGCGGACAACGATGCTTGCGGAAGCGCTGGGACCGGCCAGCCCCGGGGGGGGAATCGCCAGAGGGCCGCCCTGCCACCAGCAGACCTCTGCCACGCTCATCCAAGTTTGGGCACCCAGCTTGGATGCAATCGCGGGCGGTTCTCTTCAGACTAATATTTTCCGTGCGTTCCGACGTCGGCGATCTTGGAAGGTTGTGATATATCTAGGCTGGATGCGTCCTAAGGAGGAATGCCATGAAATTCGCCGCCGTCACTATCACGTGTCTATTCGCCGCCTATGGCGAAGAGATGGGTGTGGTCCGCAAACTGTCAGAGAACAAACTGGTGCCGATGCCAGGAATGCCCTCGTGCATCGCCATGGCGGTGGAAAGCGGCGACCCTTCCAAGGGACCGTCGGTGATCGTGTTCAAGGGCACTGCCGGCTGCATGATTCCCTGGCACTGGCACACGCCGACCGAACACGTAATGATAGTGAGCGGCTCGGCGAAGTTCGAAATGAAGGGCGGCAGCAGTACGACCCTTGGCTCAGGAGGTTATGCTATGATGCCCAGCAAACACACGCATCAGTTCACGTGCACTTCAGCGTGCTCGGCCTTTGTAAGTTCCGATGGGGCTTTCGATATTCACTACTTGGATGCTAACGGGAAAGAAATCTCCCCTGACGCTGCGTTGGCGAAAAAGTAGCGTGTGCTGAACAGGACGACTAACTTTGAGCCTTGCGTGTTTCGCGCTACTCTTAGCTCAAATCAGACTCGGGCCGACGCGGGTTGCGATGTGCTCCCTTGGGCCTAGAACTTCGAAATGAGCATCCACAATTTGACAATGGGCTGAACGGAATTCGGCGACACAGCGAGGTTGGCTCCCGAAAAAGGAGGCTTTCGAACTCGGTCTACAATACAGATTCATCTAAGTGATTGAATGTTTTGGTAGCCCAGATCCGTTTCCGGCGCGCTGGGCCGGGATAGCCGCGTTGTGATCTTTGCGGACGGGAGCCGTCCGAGCGACGGCGAGTTCCACGGCGCGTTCGGAGCACGGAGCGATGGACAAATAGGGTCCGTGATAGCGGACCTGCAACTCACCGTTCAGCCGCAGTTCGACGCGCAGATGCAGGCGGCGCATCCCCGGTTGGATCTGATCCTGCTGGATCTGATAACGCTGCGCGGCGAAGGAAAAGGTGAAATCGTTGGCGATCGCCCGGTCCTCGACGTGCGCCAGGATCGCGGCCAGATCTTGGGTGGGGGGCAGCGGGCGATGGTGATTGGCGAAATCCTGGACGGGCCGCGCGAACTGCTGATTCGACTCCGGCCAATACTCTTGCTCCAGAAACGCGTTGGCCCCCGCCAGCGCGTTGACCCTGGCGAGTCGCAGTTACTTCACCAAGCGATCCTGTGCCGTGTGAAAACTGCGTTCCACGCGGCCTTTGGCCTGCGGCGAGAGGGCCAGAATCGAGCCGATGCCCAACTCGCGCAAGCCGCGCCCAATCTGCGTCACCCGGTCGGCGGCGGTTTGTTGCTCGCCGGGACGCGGCGGCGCGGCAAACATTGAGGCGCGATCCGTGTAGACGCCCACCATGCGGCCGTGTTGCGCAAGAGATTCCCACAGCACGGCCATGTGGAAGGCCGTCGAGTCCGACTCGGGGGGCGCTCGCGAGATCGTGCTGGTCCAGAACTGGTTCGAGGAACTGAAGCGCCTCGCGCCGCCGGCGAAGTAGAGCGTAGCGCGGGAAGTAAGCGTTCGGCTCCGAGTCTGGCAATTTGGCCAGAATTCACCCTAAAAGCCAGCAATGGCTTGATTTGAAGTGAGTTCCCTGGATTGTGGGTATGTGGTCGGCAAACCGGAAGCTATCCACACGAGGCTTAGTCGGCATGTCGAACATGTGCTCTGACCCGATTTCTCCTGGATGACCGGTGATCCGGAAGTTGTCGAGCCGGAAGTCCCGTTCTGGGAAGTTGGGAATTCACTTGGCCGTGAAGTGGGCATGTCGGACATGTGCTTGCCCGCAGCAGTGAA
>JAYVUQ010000852.1:0-6165 GCA_043787785.1 Bryobacteraceae bacterium | reverse complement strand
GAGCGCGATGTTACTAAGCTCGAGCGCATCCGCAAACCCTTCGCCCGCATGCACTATGACCAGGCCGTCGAAATCCTCAAGGGGAAAGGCTCCGAAATCGTATGGGGCGGCGACTTTGGCGGCACCGACGAAACCTTGCTTACCGAGGACCTCCCTGGTCCGCTGATCGTGGATAACTTCCCCACCGAGATCAAGGCCTTTTACTTTCAACCGGTCGACGGCCGGCCTGAGTGTGCCCTCGGCATGGACGTCCTGGCGCCCGAAGGCTATGGCGAAATCATTGGCGGTGGCCAACGCATCCACGACCTCGACTTACTCCTAAAGCGTCTCGACGAACATAAGTTGCCGCGCGAAGCCTTCGATTGGTACACCGACCTGCGTAAGTACGGCAGCGTGCCCCACGCCGGCTTCGGCATGGGCATCGAGCGCTGCGTAACTTGGATGTGCGGCCTGGAGCATCTGCGCGAAACCATCGCCTACCCGCGTATGATTTACCGCACGAGACCCTAATGAAACAAGTAGCCATCATTGGCGTCCCGCAAGACTATGGCGCTGGCCGGCGAGGCGTGGACATGGGCCCGTCCGCCCTGCGCGTGGCCAACCTGAATGCCAGCCTAGCCGCGCTCGGTTACACCGTCGAGGACCACGGCAACGTCTTTGTCGATCAACCGGAGACCATCCCCAAGTCAAACTCCACCGCGCGGCACCTGCCCCAAATCGCCCACAATTGCCTGCGTCTGGCCAAGATGGTCGAGAAGGCTGCGGCAGCGGGAGCCTTCCCCTTAGTGCTGGGCGGCGATCATTCCATCGCCGCCGGCACGGTGGCCGGAATCACCAAACACTACGGCAAGCGCAGTTTGGGCCTCGTCTGGATCGATGCCCACGGCGACTTCAACACCCCCGCTTCGAGCCCCTCGGGCAACGTCCACGGCATGCCTCTTTCGAGCATCGTCGGGCAAGGTCCTCGAGAACTCACTCATTTACGCGGACGCTCGCCCATGGTGGCCGCCCGAAACGTAGCCTTGGTCGGAATTCGGGATATCGATCGCCATGAAGCCGACAATATTCGTGCGGCTGGCATCCACGCTTACACCATGCGTGAAATTGACGAACGCGGCATGCGCGCCGTCATGCAAGACGCCATTCGGGTGGCCAGCGAAGGCACCGCGGGCCTGCACCTGTCACTAGATATGGACGCGCTCGATCCGTCGGAGGCACCTGGGGTTGGCACGCCAGTCCGCGGTGGCCTCAATTATCGGGAGGCCCACCTCGCAATGGAGTTACTGCACGATGCCGGTAAGTTAGTTTCCATGGAAGTAGTGGAGGTAAATCCAGTCTTGGATATTGCGAATCAAACAGCGGCCTTAGCCGTGGAGTTAGTCTTGTCGGCTCTGGGAAAACGGATCTTATGAGAGTCGCCCTCCTTTCCGGTGGCCGCAGCGGCGAGCATGACATCTCCTTACGTTCGGCCGAAGCGATTGCCGAAGGCCTGGCCACTTGGCCGCAGAAGTACGAAATTGTTCCCTATCGCATTGACCGTCAGGGTAAGTGGTTACCCCACCCCATCCTGCCCGAACCTGGCGCCAACCCGGGCATCGACGTCGTCTTTCCGGTCCTCCACGGCACGTTCGGCGAAGACGGCACCATGCAAGGCCTGTTAGAACTCGCTGACTTACCCTATGTCGGCCCCGGCGTGCTCGCCTCTTCGCTCTGCATGGACAAAGAAACCATGAAGCGCGTCTGCCGCGAACGCGGGATCCCGGTCGTCGATTGGACCACCGTCTATCGCGACCAATTGGACGCCGGTGCCATCGCCGCTCGCTTTGACTTTCCTCTTTTCGTCAAGCCCGCCAACCTAGGCTCTTCCGTCGGCATCTCGAAGGCCAATACCCTCGACGAACTCCGCGCCGCGCTGGAACTCGCGGCGCAGTATGACTACAAGATCATCGTCGAAAAGACCATCGTGGGCCAGGAACTCGAGTGCTCCGTCGTGGGTAACGAGAAGCCTATCGCCAGCACACCTTGCGAGATTGTACCTTCGCGCGCCTTCTACGACTACGAGGACAAGTACTTACTCGACCAGGCCAAGACCTTACTGCCCGCTAATCTGACTCGTGAAGAGATCGCCGATGTGCGCCGCATCGCCGTCGCGGCCTATCAGGCCCTGGGATGCGAGGGCATGGCCCGGGTGGACTTTCTGCTCGACCATGGCTCCGGCCAACTCTACGTCAACGAAGTCAACACCATCCCCGGCTTCACCTCCATCAGCATGTTTCCCCGCATGCTGGAACACGATGGCATCGCGTTTCGCGACCTGGTGGACCGGCTGATTCAACTGGCGCTCGCTCGCCACGCCCGCAAACAAGGGACCAAGTTCACCAGGTAATGCGCGCCATCCTCGCCATCTTCGTCCTGAGCGCGGCGGCCCAAGCCCCACCGGAAGACCGCGCGGCGCAGTTAGAACCCGCGGTGCGTAAGTTCGCCAATGTCCTGGCCATCTTACTCGAGCATTCCGCAGAGGCGCCGAACATTGAGGCGGCTCTGTACCAAGGCGGGCTGCCGGGCATGCTGAAGCCGCTTGATCCGCATAGCATTTTCTTTGACCCCGACAATTTCAAACAACTGCAGGAGATGGAAACCAGCGTCCGGCGCGGCTTTGGCACCATTGTCAGCATCCTGCCCGGACGCGTTGTCGTACTGCAAACTCAGGCCGGCAGCCCGTCGGCCCGCGCGGGCCTGCAAGCCGGAGACGATATGGTGGCCATTAACGGCTACGCGCTGGCCCAACTGGATACCGACCAGTTAGTGGGGTTACTGGGCCAAGCCCGCACCATTAAAGTGAAGCTCGATGTGCGACGGCAGAACTCCCCGAGACTCCTCGAATTCTTCCTTTCCCCCGAAGCGATGGACACGCCCAGCGTCGAGCGGGCCTTTAACCTGGGCGGCGTCGGCTACCTGCGGGTAGGCGGCTTCGAAGTAAAAACCGGCAAAGACATCCGGGCCGCCATTGAGAAGCTGGGCGGCGATAAGCTCAAAGGCCTGATCCTCGACTTACGCAATAACCCCGGTGGCGTGGTGAGTGCGGCAATCGAAACGGCTTCGCTATTTTTAAAGCCCGGCCAACGGATCTTTTCCATTCGCGGCCGCAGTAAAGAGACCGAGAATGTCGACGTCGCCGCCGACGCCAAAGGCTATCCATTCCCGCTCGCCGTGTTAGTCAACGACAAAAGCGCAAGCGCTTCGGAGATTATCGCGGCGGCAATGCAAGAGCATCATCGCGGCTTTGTCATCGGCCAATCGACTTATGGCAAGGGCTTGGTGCAGAGTGTATTTCCGCTGAGTAATAAGTCCGCCCTAGCACTTACTGTGGCGTACTATTACACGCCCGAAGGCCGCAGTTTGCAGCGTCCGCTGCGCGACAGCCAAATTGACGCTAACCTTTCCACCACCGCCGGTGGCTTGCGCCCGGAGTATCCGGTAAACCCGGAGGCGCAAACTCGACTGCGCATCGCACTCGACGCCTCCGGCTCTTTCACCACCTTCGCCACAGAATTCACGCGACGGGAGAAAGTAACTACGGCCTTCGACGTGTCAAACACGTTACTCGATACTTTTCGCGGCTGGCTGGGGGAGCGCCGCATCCAGCCGGGCGTCAACGAATGGCTCTCCGATGTCGCGTGGCTCCGGAATCGCTTGCGCCAGGAGATCCTGAACCAAGGCGTCAGCGTCGAACGCGGCGATGAAGTAGAGCTCGCTCGGGATCCACTGGTGAATCGAGCACTGGACCTGATCCGCCTGGGTAAGGTAAACTGAAATACTTAGTAGCAGCAGTTGCCTTGTCGCATCTTGATCTAATCCACTCGAGGTAATTCATGGCCACCAAAAAGACGCCCCAGAAAATGACGCCCACCCCGGTTGTCACGCCCACAGTTTCCGCCGCGGCCGCCGCGCCCGTACTGGCAAACAAGAAGGCCGCAACGAAGAAAGTAGCAGCGAAGAAGACCGCAAAGCCGGTAGTGAAAGCCATAAATGGCGCGCAATTCCACCATGAAATTCGCACTGAGGCCTATAACTACTTCATCCAACGCGGCTACCGCCCCGGCGACCCTGTGGCCGATTGGCATCGCGCCGAAAACGCCGTGCTGCGCCGTCATGGTTTGCGTTAGTTGACGGCCTGATAGCCCGGTCCGCGCAGCACCCGCCCGGGTAGAGCGCCCGTGTGCTTGCCGCCATCCACCACCAGCGCGCCGTTTACCAGGACATAAGGCACGCCCGCCGATATCTGATGAGGCTGTTCAAACGTCGCACGGTCAATCACCTGAGCCGGATCGAACACCACCACGTCGGCCATCAAGCCTTCGCGCAGCAAGCCCCGGTCAAAGAGGGAGAGCCGATTCGCCACGGCCGAGGTCATCTTGCGGACTGCCTCTTCCAACGGCATGACATGTTCTTCCCGCGAATACTTTCCCAGCACTCGCGGGTAAGTACCATAAGTGCGCGGATGCACCGGGGACTTATCGGTTTCCGGATTCGAGCCACCCGCGTCGGTGGCAATCTTGATCCACGGCTGGCGCAACTGCAGCGCCAGATTCTCTTCGCTCAGCATGAAATAGATAGTGGCAATCCGCTGCCGCTCGGCGACGAGTAAGTCGAGAGCCGCTTCCGGCCAAGGCTTTCCCATCGCGGCCGCGACTTCTGACAGCCGCTTGCCGACATACTTTTGATGCTCCGGCTTCCGCAGGCCCACTAACAGCACGCCGGCCGGAGAAGCCTGCAAACAGCGGCTCTCCCAAGTATCATCGGGTTGCATCATCTCCTTTAGCAAGCGCGGACGCAGGCTGGGGCTGGCCAGGTTCTCGTAGAGCTTACCGTCGGCCGCCGTCCAATCCGGCAAACACGCCGTGAGGCCGGTGCCGCTGGCAGTATAGGGATACATGTTGGCCTGCACATCGATGCCGCGTGACCGCGCGGCGTCAATCTTTTGAATCGCCAGCGGCATTTTGGGCCAATTCTGTTGGCTGACGGCCTTCAAATGATAAATCTCCACCGGTACGCGCGCCTGCTGCCCGATCGAGATGGCCTCATCAATTGCTTCTAGCAATCGGTCGCCTTCGGAGCGAATATGAGAAATATACACCCCGCCAAAGGGAGCAATTTCTTTTACCACTTCCACCAATTCCTTCGTACCGGCGTAGGAACCGGGTGGATAGATGAGGGCCGAAGCGACACCAAAAGCACCGTCGCGCATCGCCTGCCGCGTGGCTTCGCGCATGGCCTGTAACTCAGGCGTATTGGCTTGGCCCATGGCCATGCCCTTGCCAAAAGCACGCAAGGTGGCGGCGCCAATGAAGGAGCCAAAGTTCGAGGACGACCGGTGTTGCTCCATCGCGCGCAACCAGTCGCTGAAGCGCGGATAAACGAAGGGGCTCGCGCCAGTCATCTCCCGTACCTTCTCATTGAACGGCGCGTTCGTCTCGTTCTCGCCCATGATCTCGGTGGTGATGCCTTGCGTTACCTTACTGATGAGACGCCCATCGCCCCGCCCAAGTAAGTCGCCGCGGACGTGGCTCTGGATATCGATAAACCCTGGCGCAACGACGTGCCCCGTGGCGTCGATGCGGCGCTTGGCGGTGGCGTCACGCAGCATACCCGCGGGTTTAATGGCCGCGATGCGGTCGCCACGAATCGCCACGTCGCCGAGAAACCAAGCCCCGCCCGTACCATCCATGACGCGACCGTTCAGCAGCAGGACATCGTAAGTCTGGGCGCCGAGTAGTGACGCAAAAGCCAGTAAGTAGCGCATGATCAAATTACTCCGGAAATCGATTTCGCAAAGACTTTACCCACGCCTCCGCCAACGCCGGACACGCCGCCAATTCGAGCGTCAATTCGCGGTTCGTTTTGGCGACATGCATTACCTGGTTAGCCCGCTCCACAGTCCACTCCGGATGGGGACGCTCGACGAGAGTGAGCACATCACCGGCCTCGACGTGCCCTTCGCGCAGCACGCGGAGGTACCATCCGGTTCGCCCCGTGCGCACGATACGCACCACTAAGTCGGGAATCGCATAGCGCCGGGCCTGTTTCCAACAAGGCTGGCGGGGCTGGCTGACTTCGACACGCGCCGAGCCTACGTCAAAGATATCGCCCACACAGACCGTCGCC
>JAYVUQ010000851.1:0-4090 GCA_043787785.1 Bryobacteraceae bacterium | reverse complement strand
ACCACCAGCACCCGACGCGCATTCGCCCCTTGTCGGCGTTTGGCCCCAGCCGCAACTCGCGCCCAGGAATAGAGTCCGCAGATCATCGCGGTGAGCAGCAAGGCATCGAGTATCAATACCGAGCGGGGAAAACTCAATTCCGGCAGTAAGACCACCACCAATAGACCGAATAGTAGGGAACTAGCTCCTACGGAACCTAGAATTGGGGGCAGATCTGCATAGCTAGCCGTGTTCAACGGGCGCCGGTCTAACCGAAAATAGTAAAAGGAGATCAGCCGGCAACTCAACGCGAGCGGTAGCGCCGCCGCCATCTGCACCCAATCCTCCCGGCTCAGGGAGAGGTCGAAGCGAAGCCAGAACGCACCGACCATAGAGAGTGCGCTGAGCAAAACTAAATACAATACGGTCCGGATCCGCCAAAGCGATGACGCGGGAGACAGAAAGTGGGAGGGAAGATGGTTAGCGGAGTTTTCCATTTTACTAGCCTCGGGTTCCGTTCTTCATTTGGTCCACAATATTCCCATCGGTTTCCAGCAAATGTCGCGATCGCTTTTCAAATAGCTCCCGCCAGGCATCGGTACGAACCGCCAAGGAGGTGGACTCTACCTCCAAAACCTTGGCGTGGGGGGGCTGGACGCTGGTGGGCTCTCGCCGACGGAAATACTGCGGCGTCGTTCCGCTGGGTGGAGCTTGTTCCAACTCACCACGACTTACCCATTCGGCCTGATCGGTAGCCCGCTGGCCTCCTGCTGGAGCGCGCGCCGGAAGATTTCTTTCCAAGTAATCGGCAATAAATGCACCACCCAAGGCGCCAAAGCCAGCGGCGAACAGCCCGAGGAGCAATAAATAGGTACGATGCTGAGAGGCCGGTAGCACGGGCACGGCGGCCCGCTCGAGAACCGAGACATTCAGGATACGGCGGCGGTCCAGTGCGTCGCCCAGCCGGGCCTCCTCCAACTTGCGCTGATAGAGGAGATAGTTTTCCTCGGCGATCTTCGCCGAACGCTCGAGGTCGTTGTGGTTCGACGTCAGTTCTTCCAGCCGCGACTGCCGTCCCCGATATTCGGAAAGGTCGGCGGTCAGATTCTCCCGGCGTGCCCGTAAACCCGCCACCTGGCTTTCCAACCGAAGGCTTTCGGCTTCAAGGGACTGCCGCAAGGGATTCGGCGCTTGCGACGAGTCGGCCAATTGCGGTTGTGACTCGCGCTCCAGGGCCGCGCGCACTTCCGTGAGCTGCTGGTCAACATCTTTCACCAAACGGTAATTGGGGTCATACTTGGTCAGTAACTCGGCGCGCTTGGTCTGTAAGTCGATCACCGACCCCTTCAGCCGCTCTACCAGGGCGCTGGTCCGCACCACTCGACTTCCCGTCTCCACCTGCAAGGGTTGGGCACTCCGCTGTTTCGCGAGCAAGCGTAGCCGCACTTCGGCGTCGCGCGTCTGGCCATCGGCTTCTTCAACTGCCACCTTCAGATCAGTTGCCCGGCGAAGGTAGGCTTGCTTTTGCTCAGTGAGCAGCGAGACATCACCGGTTTGACGGAAATGCGTCAGGGCCTTTTGCGCGTCGTCTAGCTGGCGCTGATAATAATTAGTCCGTTCATCAAAGAAACTGGCGGTGCCACCGTTGCCATGCACCTCCAAATGCTTCCTGAGATAAAGGTCTACTAATAGATTCGGCACCGCCGCCGCCTGCTCTGCTGAAAGGGATGTATGGCGCAAGCTGATGATATTGGTCTTGCCGATCTGTTGGATTTTGAGCGTCGCCTCCAATTGGCGGACCGCCTCCGCGGCCTCCCGGCGATGGGCTCCACCTTGACGAGCTAGTCCGGCCTGACTCACGACTCGATCATAAAGTTCTTTACTCCGCAGTAACTCGATCTCCGCAGCGACCTCGGCTTCGGCCACCATCGCTTGAGTTTGCGCGGCTCCGGTCAGCGCAGCCTCGGAGCGGTTCTTATTTAAGATCAGCTTTACTTCGGCTTCATAGGTTTTGGGCGCGTTGAGCACATAAGCCACTACGGGAGCGAAAAGGAGAGCGAAGAGCCCCAGGATGAGCCAACGGCGCTTCACCACCAAGGTGAGGATCGTCACCAGGTTGAGACCCCGGTCCGCTTGGCGGCGCATCATATTCCGGGTGACCAACGGGGCAGGCATGCGGTTTACCAGGGGCGACAGCACGTCTGGCACGCGGTCGCTGCTGGCCGGCCCACCGGCGCGGCGGTCACCGTATACTTCAATCCCCATGGCCGGCCGCTTCGCCGGCGGCGTCTCTTTTATCCAGGTTTCAGGGTTGCGTTCCATCGTGTTAACTTCGCTTACCGGAAGCTGAGAGGAAAGAAGAAGCCCAAGCGCGACACGGCCATGAAGCGATCGAACTTCGCCATGTTACTCTTAGACGCGTAAACCGCGTCACCCGGCATTAGCTGGATATCTTCCGCCAGCCTTCCCTTCCCCAAGATGTCCCGAACGTTAATTCGCTTCACTTCAACCATCTCCGGATTGATGCGTCGAAACAGTAGTACTTGGTCCTGCTTGGCGCTCGGAGTGAATCCACCCGCCATCGTCACTGCGTCGGTTAACGTCAACTGGCCACGCAGATCCAGTTTGCCTGGTTTCGCCACTTCGCCGCCAACAATGACAAAGGGCTTATTGAATTCCTTCAACGTGAGGGTGATTGCGGGTTCGTGCAGAATTCCGGTGTACTTTGCCGCGATGGCTGCCCGGGCTTCCTCGAGCGTAAGGTCCTGCAACTTCAACTCCCCGGCAATCTGGAGGGGAACGAAGCCATCGGGCTGCAACGTAACGGTCTGGGTGAACTCCGGGGTGAACTTGAACTGGATCTCGAGCACATCACTGCTCTGCAATCGGTAACGCGGCGTGCGTGAGCTATACTGCGGATCTGCCGCTTGGACCAAATCCGGCAAGAGAATGATGGACAACAATCCAAGAGCCGCGAGGTACTGATGTTGCTTCAACATAGATTCAATCTGAATGCTACGGATTACCGAATCCAGTAACAATCGAACCAAGGTACTGGTCTAGTGACTGCTAGAGCGCTTTCCACCGGGACCTGCTATCGGGAGGACTAAGTAGTGCGGCGCTTCTGGCGTCCGCGGTCGCCACCTAAAACTCCTGCAATCAGCAACTTCATATCTCTAAGGTGAGCCGTTCCGGCGACAGGTGCTGACTTGTTTGCATAGGACTGGGGTACCAGCTTAAGCTCAGTACGAAAGTTTTTTGGTACCTAGTTATTTCTGCGCAAAAGCAGCGTTAAACAGCGGCTTTCACCTCAGACATTCCTGTTTCCAAGTCAGATGGGGGTGTTAGTAAGCTCACTACTAAACGCGGGTTGCGGTCAAAATCGTAATAGTACCCGGGCTGAAGTAAGATTCCTGAGTCCTGTATTAGTCTTAGAACCAGTACTTCCTCGTCCACCGTACCGGGTAGCGCCAGCACCGCCGCCCAGCCTCCTTCGGGAGGGACGTAGCGAATCGCTGTTCCTTTCGTCAGTTGCTGAAGCCGCAAACTATTGGCGCGAATCCGTTCGAGAATCGGCGCTTGAATTTCGGCGCGGCGGCGCAGCCATTCCAGGCTCGCCCACTGCACTGGCGCGCTAACAGAGAGATATGTGTCGGCGATCAGTTCCAGCCGCTCCCGCATACCAACCGGAGTCTCCCCGGCTAAAACGATCCAGCCCATTTTCATCTGCGGAAGACCACAAACCTTTGACAGTCCACTGAGGACACACACATTGCCGGTTTCCAAGTGAGCGAGGGTGGAGGCCCGCGCTTCGCCCAATGGATAGTCGAGAAATACTTCGTCGGCAATCAAGGTAATGCCTAGCCCAGCGCAGCGGGAGGCTAACTGTTGGCTTTGCGGGGGCGAAAGATAGGTCCCCGTGGGATTGTTGGGGTGGACGGTTACTAAAGCACGGGTCCGGTCCGTCGCCAGGTTGCAAGGATCGGCGAGATCGGTAGAGTAAGGAACGGTGTCCAGTAACTCGAGGCCGGCCAGAAAATCAAACAACGGATAGGATGGGCGAGGAGTCAGGATCTCCTCGCCAGGGTCGGCCAACAGTTTGAAGAGATAG
>JAYVUQ010000850.1:0-3686 GCA_043787785.1 Bryobacteraceae bacterium | reverse complement strand
GCCGGATGCTGCGGAATGCTTTCAGTCTTTCCGTGCTGTTCAGAAACCAAGTTGCATAGACCGATTCTCGGTCTTGCCGGTAACGATCCGCGAGGTCGAGGAATATTTCAGGGAAGCCGATAGGTTCTGTCATTCGGTGGGCCAAGTAACTCTGCGATAAGGTATCATCTTCCAAATTAGCCCACTTGGAAGCTATTGGTGGCACAATTGCTAGACTGGTTTGGCATGCAGCACAAACGGCGGGAGCTGCTGTCTCTCATTGGGTCAGCTCCATTTGTCAGCTTCGCCCAGAATCAGGATCTACGCGACGTGGCAAACCCCGCAAAACCGGGCAGCCGATTGCCCTATTTGATCACTTTGCCGGGAGGCGGATTGGCGATGTCATGGGTCGAATCGCCAGCAAACGCCGTGCGGGAATTCGTGACCTCCACGCTCAATGATGGGCGGTGGTCCATCCCGGAGACGATTACGCGAGACGCGCGGCTCATGTTGAACTGGGCCGACTTTCCTTCGATTGTGGCGGCAAAGGGGACACTTGCCGCCCATTGGCTGGAGCGTGGATCAACGGGTGAAGGTTCCTATCAACTTAAGATTGGTATGCCAACTGGTTTGAACGGCAAATGGGTGACTGTCTATGACGCACCAACAGGTGGTTCTGACGGCTACACAGGATTCCTGTCGTTTGCGGCGTACGGGAAGCGCTTGTTCGCCACCTTTCTGCACAACTCGCCAAGTGGAACCAAGCTTCGTTCGGTTGAGGTTCGGCCTGACGGCACTCTCGCAAAGGAGGAGGTTCTGGACGGGGACGTATGCTCTTGTTGTCAGACTTCCGCCGCCGTCACGGACAGTGGCCCCATCATCGTTTATCGCGATCACGAAGAGGGACAGATCCGCGATATCTCGTATGTCCGCTTCGAAAATGGAACGTGGACTAAGCCTGGCACAGTCCATCGCGACGGCTGGCAGATCAATGCTTGCCCCGTGAACGGGCCGTCGATTGCGGCGCAGGGCAAGTTCGTTGCGGTGACTTGGTACTCTGCCGGACAAAACAATCCCAGAGTGCTGATGGCGACTTCGAGAGATTCTGGGAAAACTTTTGCGCCGCCGGTACGAGTAGATTCCGGGAAGCCCATCGGGCGGGTCTCGATCACGCTGGCTGGCCCAAATCCCACACCAATCGTGGCATGGCTGGAACGTCAAGACGAGCAGTCGGCGTCTATCAAAATTCGAGCGCTCATCAACGAGCGGGCGATCTCGCATCCAATCACGCTTGGCCAAGTTTCGCCAGGCAGAATGTCTGGTTTTCCCAGAATCACCGTAGTGGAAGAGAGCCTTTACGCCGCTTGGACGGAAGATCGGATCAAGACCGCCAGGCTCAGCGTGCGAGCCATCATCGGGCGCTGAAGCCTAGTTCAAACGCCGTACGAAGATCGCGCCATCGCGTTCCGCAGCAAGCAGAACACCCCCATCCGCCAATGCACCCAAGCTGAGGAACGTTCCTTCTTCGGAAAGTGTATTCACCGCTGGTTCATTCGCGTACTTCCATCGGATCGTCTTGCCTTCGGTCCAAGCGATCATGGCACCCTTCGCCGTCTCGACAATCACCGGCTGCTTGCCCGGTCCGAGCAACTCTTCATCGGGACCGTGTGAGAAATACAGGTTGCCTTCCCGCCGCCATACGGACAGACTCGTTGACTTGGAGGGTAATACGAAAGCCCCGCCGTCCATGGGGCAGGCGTTCAGCTTCCAGGTGCCGCTTCCCAGCTTAACCGCTCGGCCAAAAGTCTTCCCGCCATCCGCGGATCGAACCAAGTACATGTCGCGATTGCCATCGAGCGCATTGCGGAACATCACCCCAATTCCGCCCTGCTCATCGACGATGGCCGTCGGGTGGCAACACTCACAAACCGATCCCGAAGGCGACTCGTACACGAGCCGGTTGGGAGACCAGTTCAGGCCTCCGTCTACAGACACCGACGCATAGAGTTTAGTGCCCTTTTCACGAAGATCGAGCCACGTTGCGAAGAGCGTGTCCCTACCACCGGAAGCCATGCTGTGCAACCCTTCGCGTGCGGAGGAGGCGACATCGTTCACCCGCTTCGGAACGGACCAGGTGTTTCCCTTGTCCGTGCTGCGCCAGGCAAATACGTCCCCATCTGCGCCGCGCCCTTTCTCGCCGGAGACGGCAGAGATCACGATTGCACCCTGCGAGATCGCGATTCGGGGGCCACGCCGCATCCCCAAGGAAAGCTTCCCATCGCTTGAGACAAGAGCGGGTTTGGACCAAGTCTTTCCCGAATCAGAGGAGCCGGTGTAGAAAATCGAATCACCCGCGCCGTAGGTCATGACAACCTCATTACCCTGGACGGCAAGTTGCGGTTGGCGGTTGGGCGGACCTCCGGGGGGTTGGGTCCACTCCGCAGCGAGTAAAAGAAGAGGCAGTAGCATGGGTTCGTTGATTTCCTTTGGAGACCCTGTCTGTAATGGGGCAGGCGCAGGCTGAAATAATCCAGTTGAAGCCAGCCGTCAAGCGATTGGGCCGATTCCAACAGTTCCCATCATCCCAAGATCCTCGTGATCCAGGATGTGGCAATGATAAGGGCTGATCCCCTCGAAATCGCGAAATGCGATGCGAAGCGTCTCACTGGAGTTGGCGCGAATATTTAACGTATCCTTCCAAGCTGGAATCGCGATCCCGTCAAGGGCTAAAACCTGAAAGGGATTGGTGTGGATGTGAATGGGGTGATCCATGTTTGTCGCATTGACAAACTCCCAATCTTCCACGGAATCCAGATTCACGCGGGTATCGACGCGACTCTCGCTGAAAGCGCGGCCGTTGATAGTAAAGTTCATCATGCTCTCGCTCAACCGAAAGGTTCGTTTGATAGTTGGGGAGGGCAGAATATTGATCTCGACTAGCCGGTCCGGAAGAGTCCAGGTATTCTCCGCCGTTCCTTCGTAGCGCAAGGATGCGAGCGCGATTGGGCGTTGCGCGTTATTGCCTCCGCCTCGGTTATAGGGCATGTTCCAGAACACATAATCCCCAGCTGGGCGGTTGCCGAGAATCATCACTTCGCTACGTTCTCCCGGCGCAAGAAGCAATTCGGCGGTCTCGATTGGCGACGGAGTTGCCCCTCCATCTGTCGCGATAACATGAAACGAATGCTGGTCCAGCCGCAGACGGTAATACCGGGACGCGGAGGCGTTGACAAGGCGTAGCCTCAACCACCCATTAGCCTGGACGTTGAAGGCCGGATTGGCTGCACCGTTCACCGTGATGAGCGAACCCTCGCGGCCATTCATTCGCGCCATCATGTCTGGCTCAGAAAATTGGCCGTTTGCCGATACGGCAAAATCCTGAAGGAAGAAGAGAGCTGCGGGTGCCGCCGCAATTTCGGGGATCTGATCGAGTGCTCCCTTGACGATGATGGGGCCTGCCAGCCCGCGCGAGACTTGTTTGGCCGCAGCTCCGTGAACGTGGGGATGGTACCAGAATGTGCCCCCGGGATGATTAGCTGGGAGGGTGAACTCATAGCGCTGCGCGGCTCCAGGGCCGACGCGGATCATAATATTGTCGGCGTTGCCGCTTTGCGGAATGTGTAAGCCGTGGAAGTGTAGATTCGTGGGCTCGGACAGAGCGTTGCGGAAATCTATGACCACTTTCTCGCCGGGATTGAGTTCTACTG
>JAYVUQ010000849.1:0-9624 GCA_043787785.1 Bryobacteraceae bacterium | reverse complement strand
CTGCTGGGCCTCGCCGCCGCGCCGGTCGATTACCCAAACCTGTGCGCCCTTGGCTTTGCCGGTCCTTGACGATAGAAACGAGAGGTACTTGCCATCCGGGCTCCACTTCGGCGAGGACTCCGATTCAGTCGATGTTGTAACGCGCAGATTCTCCTTGCCATCGACACTCGCCATCCAGACGTCGGTGTCACGCTTGTCGCTGGCGATGTCGACGGTGGAAAGCGTGTAGGCGATCCACTGGGCATCGGGCGAACAACGGGGATCACCGACGGCCTTGATCCGGTGCATGTCATCGAGCGTCATGGGGCGCGGCTGAGCGCTCAACGCCAGGGCGGTGGTGAAGGCGAGAAAGAAAGAACGCATAATCGCGAGTGTAGCAATCTGGATGCGGCGGATCCTAGTCGCCGCTAATTGGCCTCACCGGGTGATGTGGCATTTGCAAGTTCACTTTTCCGATGGGCTCAAGTGGGGCCTGGCGGAATGACTCTCAGCGGCCAAGTCCGTAAGGGGTCGAGCATGCGGTCGGCCTGATGACGGGCAGCGAAAGGGCAAGTTACCGCCGGAAATTCGCAAGTTGGTTGGCGCGAGTCGGTCCGCTGCTGGTCCTCGCCGCGTTGATCGAGGCGCAGGTGAGTGAGAGTGGGGCCGTCTTTGCTCAACACGCGATGCGGATGTTCGCCACCAAGTGCGGGGGCTGCCATGGGAGCCGGTGGTTGACCCCTTGAATGGCCAAAGTCCAGCAACCCGCCGCTCACTTCACGCGGCGGGTTCGCCCGGGTCGGGCCGCGGCGCGCGTCATCTTGCAAGGGGAAAAAACCGCAGCGTAAGGGCAGCTTAGTTGGACGGCATTTCGAACTTGATGGTGCTCCCGGCGGCGAATCTTTGGTACTGCTTGTACTCCACCTTGAGGCGCATGCGAACGGGCCCGTGCTGGAAGGGCAGATCATCGTCGGCGAGGGTGAGGGATGGAAACCAATAGCCATCGGGCATGCGTTGGCGGAGGGTGGTAAACCGGGGGAAGAGGTTCTCTTCGCGTTGTCCGTTTTTGCGGCGCACTAGGGCGGGGACGGCCTTGCCTTCGGTGCGGATGATGGAGAAGTCGGCTTGGGAAATCCAGACGAGGCCGTCAAAAAAACGTTGGGTGCCGAGGATTTGTTTGGGCTCCAGGGCGATCACCCAGCAATCGTGGCCGTCGATGGTTTCCTCGCCTTTGACGCGGGCCCGATAGAGGGAAAGGCGGCTGGTGGTAATGAGCGCGGGTTGCACGTCGCGCAGGTCGGCGAAGTCTTCGGGCGTCAGCTTCAGATAGCGCAAGGTGTCGGCGGGCTTCTTGACGAAGGTCTCGCGGCGATCGCCGGTGGGCGAGAAGACAATGTCGCGGGTTTCGGTGTAGAGTCCGCCGCGGGTGCCGCGCGCGTCCCACTCGGCCAATTCGACCGACTGCCGGTAGGTGTATTGACTGCGGGCCAACTCGGTTTGCGTTTCGCGCTCGGCGACCCGCTTGATGAGATCGGCTGGCGGTAGGGCCGAAAATGCGGGGCTCATCCCGCATACTAGAAGACTGATGACCCAGCCTCCTCTTGCGTCTCTGCGGAGTTTTTTCTGGTTCCTGGCCGGCTTATGGTCTGTCATGGTGATGGCCGGGCTTAGCTACGCCCAGCAACAGCATATCCCGGTGGCGACGGCGATGGCCATCCTGCCGGCGTTGCTGGTTGAGGCGGCGCTGTATGTGGGGCTTGGTTTCGTGGCAGTGCGAGAGCGATTGTTGCGTTGGGGCAAGGTACGCCTGGCGACGGCACTGACGGCGTCCGCGGTGGTGCCTTGGCTGATCTACACGGTGGGCAGTGGCAGCTTTCGTGGGGAGAAATTCGCTTGGCTGCTTTTACTGATAGCGCCAGTGGCATTTTGGTATGTGGCGCTGCCAAAGTCCCGGGTGGCGGACTTTGCCTTGCTGGTGTGGCTGGCGGTGCCTTTCCTCACCAAGATGTTTCTGGCCATCTACCCGGCGGCCGACCCGAAGCCGCGGATGGACTTTCTGGGCAAGTGGATGTGGATCCGGCTGGGGTTTGCGGTGTTCGTGCTGGTGCGCCAAGTGGAAGGGATCCACTTTGGATTCGTTCCCTCCCGCGCCGAAGCGATGACCGGGCTGAAGTATTACTTCCGGTTCCTGCCCTTTGGGTTTGCGCTTGGCTACCTGTTGGGGATTGTCCAGGTGGGCCTTCCGGCGAGCGCCTGGAACCCGGCATTGCTGGCGATCGGCACTTTCCTGGGTTTGTTTTGGACGGTGTCCTTAGGCGAGGAGTTCTTCTTCCGGGGCCTCATTCAACAGTGGCTGGAAGAGATACTCACTTCACCCAGGAACGCCCTGATCGCCACATCGATTCTTTATGGCCTGGCCCACTTGCCGTTCCGCAGTCCCTTCAACTGGCGCTATGCGCTGTTAGTGGCATTGTTGGGAATCTTCTGCGGTCAGGCGTATCAGGAAAGCCGGGGGATCCGCGCGCCGATGGTGACGCATGCGCTTGCGGCCACCACGTGGGTGGTGGTGTTTCAGAAGGGCGCTTAGCGCTCTGCCGAAACCGCGCGCACAGAAGCTGGCAGTGGCCCAGGCTTTAGGTTTCGCTGGGCAAATAACCGCTCCAAGCCGTTTTTGGCGGCGGGATTGATTACTGGTTCCACCACCCGTACCGCGACGGTCGCCATCCCCAGCCACATCATGGCCAGCACGGCGAAAGTAGTCACTCTCCGATCCATTTTCTTATCCTCCCGCAGTGTTGTTTTTTGTATGACGCACCCGACGCCCGGCAAATTTCTCTGCGTATGTTAATTCGTCGATATTCAAGCTCACTGGTATCTTTACGTAAACGAGATCACTGATATTACGAAATAATTCCGGAATTTGGATGGGGGACCGAAAAAAAGAGTTGGCCGCGGTCGGGGACGGTGAGGGATTCGGGATAATCGGCGAGTTGGAGGCCCGCGCCAGCGACGAGG
Source organism: Bryobacteraceae bacterium (assembly GCA_043787785.1). Classification (GTDB taxonomy): domain Bacteria; phylum Acidobacteriota; class Terriglobia; order Bryobacterales; family Bryobacteraceae; genus JALHNI01. Next base: position 6,630 of record JAYVUQ010000849.1, on the reverse strand, counting down.
TCGCGGACGGAATTGGAGATGAGCACTTGTCCGGGAGGCGCGAAGTTGGCGATCGCGGTGGCAAGCTCGACCGCCGGGCCACCTTGGATCTTGCCGTCGAGGGTGTCGCACTCGCCGGTATGAACACCGAGGCGAGCGACCACACCGGCTCGGCGGGCTGCCCGTAGGAGCGCAATGGCGCAGCGGACGGCACGGGCGGGGCCATCGAACGAGACTTGGGCACCTTTGGTTTCGAGGGCAATCAAGCTTCCGCGGTACCACTCGAGTTCACGAATGATTTGTTCGCGCAACGCCCCGACGGGTTGTTCGCAGCGCAAGGCGATGATGGTGGAGAGGACGCGTTCCGGCTCGTGGGCAAAACGCATGCCGGTGACAAAATCTTCAATGGGGTCGAGCACTTCATCCTGATTGCCGACAAAGGGGAGGTGATCGCAGCCGGGCAACTCGAGAAAACGGGCACCGGGAATGAGGCTGGCGACGAACCGGCCTTCTTCGACGGTGAGGGTCTGGTCGCCGGTGCGGTGCAGGACCAGCGTAGGCACGCGAACGCTGCCGAGCACCTGGCGGACGTCGATTTCGGCATTCATTTTGGTGAGGGCGATGGCGGCACCGGGGCTGGCGCCCATACGCAGATAGGTGGCCCACCAGTCACAGAATTTGGGGTCGTCGGCCCGGGAGGGGGCGCGGCTTTCAATGCCGACGGGGCCACCCCAACGGCGGTGGATCTCCTCGAAGAAGGACTCGCGTTCTTTCAGGGTTGGCCCCCAAGGGTAGGTCTCATCGCGAACGCGTTTGGCATAGGTGCCGATCATCACGAGGGCCAGCGTTTTTTCGGGATAGGTGGCGGCAAACAAGGCTGAGAGTGGGCCACCTTCGCTGACGCCAAAGATCGCGGCGCGATGGCTACCGACAGCCTCCATCACGGCGCGGACATCGTCCATGCGCAGTTCCAGGCTGGGCAACTGAGAGATGGGCACCCGGTCTGAAAGGCCGGTACCGCGTTTGTCGAACAGGATCAGCCGGGAGAAACTGGCGAGCCGGCGCAGGAAGCGGGCGAAGGATGGCTCTTTCCAGAAGTATTCGAGATGCGAGACCCAGCCCATGACGAAGACGAGGTCCACGGGGCCGTCGCCCAGCACTTGATAGGCAATGTCGACATCGCCACTACGGGCATAACGGGTTTCGGGCACCGGCAGATCGGCCTCGCCGAGGTCGGCGGGGATTTGCAAGCGCAGGGGGCTGGCGGTCATGGTGTTGGCGGGGGCTAGGTGGGCTAGGCGGGTGACCTCGGCGATGAAGCGGTAGCCACGGCGGTGACGGGTTTCGACGTATTTGGGGGTGCCGGTGCGGTCGTCGAGCGCTTTGCGGACCTCGGCGATCTGCACCGAAAGGGCATGGTCGTCGACATAGGTATTTTTCCAGACGGCCTCGAGCAAGGCGTCGCGCTCTACCACCTCGCCGGCGTGGTCCACGAGGTAGAGCAGAACTTCGACGGCTTTTGGCGTCAAAAGGACCTCGCTGTCGGCTCGCCAAAGGCGTCGCGAGAGGCTGTCGAGCGCAAATTCTCCAAATCGGTATTCCATCAGATTGGCTGCCACCGCCGGGGTGGCTCCCTGGATTCTACTCGCAGAAGCTGTGTGTTGTCTGCAATTTCGACATTCCTGGAGAACTTTTTGAGAAGTCGGGTACTGAACGGGTGCTGGGTGGGTCGAGCGCGATTAACGCGACGGTGTACCTGCGCGGCCGGTTGGCCGACTACGCCGACTGGGGCCCGGATTGGAGCCGGGAGTGCGTTTTGCCCTACTTTCAGCGGGCGGAGAATCAGGAGCGGGTGAGCCTGCGAGAGAGCCCCTGGCACGGGTCGGGCGGACCGATGAATGTGGCTGACTTACGCACAGTCAACCCGCTTTCGCGGGCCTTTCTTGAGGCCGCCGCGTCTCTCGCTTGGCCGACCAATGACGATTTTAATGGAGCGCGCCAAGCCGGCGCGGGACTTTTTCAGGTAACGCAGCGGGATGGCCGACGCGGCGGCGGCTTACCTGGACCCCATCCGCCACCGCCGCAATCTGCAAACCATTACCGACGCGCTCGTGAGGCGAATCCGCTTCGACGGTGACCGGGCCGTGGGGGTTGAGTTCCAACCGGCAAGGGCGTGCTGCTGTACGCCGAAGCTGAGGGCGAGATCCTGCTGGCGGCGGGGGCGATTGAATCACCCAAGCTGCTGCTGCTTTCCGGGGTGGGTCCGGCTGAGGAGTTGACGCGGTTGGGGATCCGGGTCCGCGCGCCGTTGGCCGAGGTGGGGCGCAATCTACAGGCTCACCCGCGGGTGGCGCTGCCGTTTCAATGCCATGCGCCAGTGAGCTTGGTGACGGCCTTTGCGCCGGATGCGCTTAAGGAGTTTCAGGTGTCCGGGTGGGGCTCCTGGTCGTCCACGGGTTTTGAAGCGGCGGCATTTGTGAGTAGCGAGGCCCGCACGCCGGCGGACGCCGAGGGCCAGGTAGACCTGCAAATCATTGACCCCATCTAGTCGTAACTCTTTGGTTACATTTTTCTAACTTGCCTTATTTGTGGGCGGTAAGGTAAGAATTGCTGGCCTCTGTAAGTTTTGCTCCTGTGGGGGTACAGCCCGGACAAGGTCACCCCAGAATGCGGGTAGGTTCTGTCAGCGGCGGTTGGCATCGTACACTAGCGGAGAGTGTCCGATTCACGCAAATTGACGGCGCATGTAAAAGCTGCGGGTTGAGCGAGCAAGCTGAGTCCAAAGGTTTTGGACCAAGTGCTGAGCCGCATCCCGCGACTCACGAATGCGAATGTTCTGGTGGGTTTTGACACGTCGGACGATGCCGGCGTGTACAAGCTAACGCCGGAGCTTGCCTTGGTGCAGACGGTGGATTTCTTCACGCCCATCGTTGACGACCCCTATACGTTCGGCGCCATCGCGGCGGCCAATGCCTTGAGCGACGTGTATGCCATGGGCGGCCGGCCCCTGTCGGCGTTATCGATTCTGGCCTACCCCGAAGACGGCAACCTCGATGATCTGGAAGGCATTTTGCGGGGCGGCGGCGACAAATTGAAGGAAGCGGGGTGCGTCCTGCTGGGCGGACATAGCGTGAAGGACGAAGAAGTCAAGTTTGGTTACGCGATCACGGGGACGGTGCATCCGGACCGCGTACGGGCCAACTCCGGTGCGCGGGTGGGGGATGCGCTGATTCTCACCAAGGCGTTAGGCACGGGTGTCATCACCACGGCGCACAAGCGCGGTATCGCCGCCGAGGAGCATGTCGAGGCGGCGATCGCCAGCATGCTCGAGTTGAATTTTGCCGCCGCCGAAGCGATGGAAAATGCGCACGGCGTCACCGATGTCACCGGCTTTGGCCTGATGGGACACGGCCGGGAGATGGCCCGCGGCAGTGGGGTGACGCTCGAGATCGATTGGCGGGCGGTGGACTTTTTGCCCGGGGCGCTCGCCTATGCGCAGGCCGGGGCCTTGCCCGGTGGCCTCAAGAATAATCGCGAATTTGCCGAGTGTGACGTGCGCATGGACGACGACGTTCCGGCCGCGATTGCGAGCCTGCTGTATGATCCGCAGACGAGTGGCGGCCTGCTGATTTCGATGCCCGAAGCCGGTGCGGCGCGTTTCCCGATGGGCCGGCGCATTGGGCGAGTGATCGAAAAAGGAGAGCATGCGATTTGGGTGAAGTGAATCCGGTAATCGTGGCCTTGGACGTGGAGTCGGCGGCGCAGGCCAGGGAGATGGTGGCGCTTTTGGGGAATTCGGCGGGCTTTTATAAGGTGGGCATGGAGCTTTACGCCGCGGCCGGCATGGAGTTCGTCCGCGAGTTGCTGGGGGCAGGGAAGGAAGTCTTTCTCGATTTGAAGTTCTACGACATTGGCGAGACCGTGAAGCGGGCTGTGGCCCAAGTGGCGGCCGTCGACGGCATCGGCTTCCTGACGGTGCATGGCCATCCTTCGGTGATGCGGGCAGCCCGCGAAGGTAAGGCCGATGCGGCGTTGCAGCTTCTGGCGGTGACGGTTTTGACGAGTTGGACTGAGGCGGATCTGGCGATCGATGGCCATCCCGGCACGGTAGGGGAACTGGTGGCGCGGCGGGTGGCGAACGCCCGCGATTGCGGCATGGACGGCCTGATCTGTTCGCCGCTCGAGGTGGCGCGGGTGCGCGAGATTGCCGGGGCCGCCGCGATTTTGGTGACGCCTGGGGTGAGGTCCGCCGGGGCGGCGGTGGGGGATCAGAAGCGCGTGGCGACGCCGGAGGAGGCCCTAGGCGCGGGAGCCAACTACCTGGTGATGGGCCGACAAATCACCCGGGCCGCCGATCCCCAGGCGGAGATGGGGCGGGTGCTGGGTGACCTCACACGTGCTTCATCCCGATTACAAACATAAATCTTTTCTATCGCTAGACGCTGGTTTCGCTTATTTGCACCCCGCGCAGGATTCTGCTGTACTGGGAATCACTTGGCGGCTCACCACACCGCCCATTTTTGCTTGGGGAAACAACTCTTCGATGCGTACACTTAATTGCCTCGTCTGCCTTGCGGCGCTATCCGCCCTTTCACTCACCGCCCAAACTGTGGCCACATTGAATGGGCTGGTCACTGACCCGACTGGCTCCGCCATTCCCGGCGCCACCCTTACCCTCGTCAGCGCTGACAACAACAGCCGCCGTGAATCCGTCTCCGATTCCGCAGGCCGCTATAGTTTCCCCGCCGTCAATCCCGGCACCTACCAGTTGAAAGCGACCAAATCCGGCTTCTCCGACGTCTCCGTGCAGGGCATCCGCCTCACCGTGAATACGGCCTCCACGGTTAACCTCGCTTTTGAAAAAGTGGGCTCGGTGGCGACCACGATCGAAATCTCCGCGGAAAGCTTCCAACTGAATACGGTCGATGCCACCATCGGCAACGCCTTCGGTACCAAGCCGATCATGCAGTTGCCCTTCGAAGGCCGCAACGTCGCCAAGGTACTCGCCCTCCAAGCCGGTGTCTCCTTCGTCGGCGATACCGACTCGGTAAATGGCGGCGTCAGCCAAGCTACTGACCGCGGCGGTGTCGTCAACGGCGGCCGTAGCGACCAGAGCAATGTCACCCTCGATGGTGTCGACGTCAACGACCAGCAAACCCGCGCAGCCTTCACCAGCGTCCTGCGCGTCACGCTCGACTCGGTGCAGGAGTTTCGTGTAACCACCAGCAATGCCAACGCCGACTCGTCGCGCGGCTCCGGCGCCCAGGTGACGCTCGTTACCAAATCCGGCACCAATCAGTTGCATGGCTCGCTCTATCACTATCTACGCAACAAGGCTACCAATGCGAATACCTTTTTCAATAACCTGAATGGCATTGCCACTCCCAAGCTCAACCGCAACATCTTCGGTGGCAGCATCGGCGGCGTGGTGCCCAATACCAAGAAGAAGCTCTTCTTCTTCGGTAACTACGAGGGACGCCGCGATGCCTATGAGCAGAGCGTCCTCCGCGTGGTTCCGAGCTTGAGCCTGCGCCAGGGCATCGCCTCCTATATCAGCCGTTCCGGCGCCACCGTCCAGGTCGGCCCCCAGGAATTGGCCAACCGTCTCAACTACGCCCCTGGCGTCAACCGGGCCGCCCTCGACCTCTTCAATACCTATCCCGTGCCCAACGACAACTCGGCCGGCGATAGCATCAACACTTCGGGCTATCGTTTCAACGCCCCCCTCAAGGACAAGTACGACACCTTCATCTCCAAGTTCGACTACGTCATCAACGACAAGCACAGCGTCTTCATCCGTGGTCAATTGCAGGATGATGTCCAGAACGGTGCTCCGCAGTTCTTGGGCCGCGATCCTAATCTCAAATCGCTGACGAATAGCAAGGGCTTGGCCGTTGGCTGGAACGCGTCGTTGCGCAGCAACCTATTCTCCACCACCCGTTGGGGAATCACGCGCCAGTCGCTTGAGTCCGTCGGCATCGGGCAATACGCGGCCGTCACTTTTCGTGGCATCGACAACCCCGTCGGGCTCGACCGCTCCTCCCGCCGCATCAGCCCCACCTACAACCTCACCCAGGACTTCTCCTACACTAAGGGTGCCCACACCTTCCAGTTCGGTGGCAGCCTGCGCATATTCAATAACGATCGCCTCAGTTACGCCAACTCGTACTTCGGCATCAGCAGTAACTCTTCCTGGCTTACCGGCAGCGGCGCGATTTTAAGCGCCCCATTTGTTGACTCGAACAATGCCGCCGTGGGCATCAACCCCGGCGGGCGCACCCAGTTCAACGATGCCGTCGCTTCCGTGCTCGGCCTCGTCACGCAAGTAAACTCGCGATACAACTACCTGCCGAAAGACGGTAAGGTCACGGCCCTGGCGCAAGGCGCTCCCAATCCGCGTAATTTCAAGGGTCAGGAATCGGAAATCTACTTCCAGGACAGTTGGAAGCTCACCCGCCGGCTCACCATGACGGCCGGTGTGCGCTACATGTATTGGCCCGCTATCTATGAGGCCAACGGCGTCCAAACTAGCCCCAGCATCCCCCTGAGCGACTGGTTCTCCACCCGCGTGAACAATGCGAATGCCGGTCTCGCCGGCGGCACTGGCCTTCAACCGATCTCCTTTAACCTGGCGAGCGCGCAAGGCGGACG
>JAYVUQ010000848.1:0-3080 GCA_043787785.1 Bryobacteraceae bacterium | reverse complement strand
CCCACCAGCAGCGGCGAAATCATCGAAGCCAGCGCCGTCGTCCCAAACACCGCCCCGGCCTGCGTCCCGGAGAATTTTAAGGTCGCCGTCAGGTACGTTCCCACGGTCATATACCACGATCCCCAAATCACATAAGTCAGGAACATCATCCCCGCCAGGCGGGCACTAACCGAGAGTGGCATAGCTGTCAGTGTAGACGATTGGGGATCCGTTCCGATTGTGGCAACATGTATACAAGCGAGCACAACGTATCACCGAGACCCTCTCGATTCGAATTGATTCCGAAACCAAAAAGCGGCTCGACGCCCTCGTCGTCAGCTCAAAACGTTCAAAGTCTTTCTTGGCCGCCGCAGCGATTGAGGCTTAGTTTGAAAACGAAGAATGGCAACTCGGAGAGATTCGAGCGGGCATGGCTCAAATCGAAGCGGGCGATTTCGTCGATCACGACCAAGTTGCCGGCTGGCTCGAGTCCTGGGGCACTCCCAACGAGGGCCAAGCCCCCATAAATAGCCGGTGAAAATAATCTGGTCCCACCAGACGATACTTCATTTGGTAGCCCTGCGAGCGTACATCGCCAAGGATGCCGAGCAAAGCCAACGCTGGCCCAGCAAACTCTAGCCGCTCAGTTCTACCCCGCGAGACCGTCCCTCAACGACTGCGCCATCTCCGGGGCCACGGGCGACCACTTTCGAGAAGACTTTACTCCGTTAGACTTCCGCTGATGGCCAGATTTCTGGCACTACTTTCCCCGCACGATCGCGCTTGGCACAATTGATTCCTCCTGGCGACAGCAAGGGCACGTTACACTAGCTTCAGATGCCGGACCCAATCCAGGAGGCGCTCGCCGACTGTAACCCCAACCTCCCACTAGAGCCAGGCGACCGACGCTACGTCGACTTGGACGATCTCCGCGGCGTCCCGCTCCGTAAGTCGATCCTCAAGACGCTCCGGGCTGCCGACACCCGGCAACTTTATGCCAAAATCGCCGTCGCCGGGCATCGCGGCAGCGGCAAATCCACTGAGATCAGTCGCGCCGAAAAGGAGCTCGTCGGGCAGGGCTACATCACCCTTTGGGCATCGGTCAACGACAACCTGGATCCCAACGACATCTCCTTCAGTGACGTGATGCGGCTTATCATCCTACTCATTGATGACCGTTTCGGCGCTCAAGCGGATCAATACCCCCCGGTGAAGCAAGCCTTCGAAGTAGTTCGCGACTGGTTCCGGGAGGTCACCAAAACGTTCTCCAGCGAGATCGAAAGCGCCAGAGAATTTGGGCTCAAGGGCGGGCTGGGCGGCAAAGCCGCCGCGGAGGTTGGTGGCGAGGCAAATGGCCTACTGGCGAAAGCAGGCTTGAAATTCAAAACCGACCTGGGCGAACTAAGCGCCTCCATCAACGTCGTCCGCCGGAGTGAGGGCAAAGAGCGTACCGAGATTAAGGAAACTCTCGAGCGCTATAACAACCAGTTGGTGGATAATGTCAATTCCCTCCTTCGCGCCGTGGCCGCCATTGATGGCTCCAAGCTGGTCATCATCCTCGATAACGTCGATAAGTACAATCCCGAAACCGTCAACGCTGCCTTCCTACGTCACGCCAGCCTATTCCAGTCCCTTTACTGTCACCTGATCTTTACCATCCAATCATCGCTGCTCCACCAGCCGGTGGAGGACGGCGTGGAAGAGTCTTTTGGCACCATCGCCATGCCCATGCTCCCGGTCTTCCTTCGCCACACGCGTAATCCGAATCCCGTAGTGCTCGCTAAGCTCCGGGAAGCCGTTTATCTCCGCGTGCCCCAGAATCTCTTTGCGGATGGCGACGCCGCCGCCGACCAAATCATTCTCGCCTCCGGCGGCTGCTGGAGGGACTTGCTTCGCCTCCTCGAAGCCGCACTCCTCAGCGCCGACGACCGCATCGCCGCTAAGGACGTGAAGGCCGCCACCCAGCAGGTTGCCCAGATCTACCAGCGGCGTCTGCAGCAAGCTGCGGACCTCACCACCTTGGCCCAGGCTCATCTCAACCACACCATCCTCGCCGATGAGCGTGCCCGTTACCTGCTGCATCACCTCTGCATCCTCGCCTACAACGGTGAGGGCTGGTACGATATCCATCCCCTGCTCGATACCTACCCACCCGTCAAGAAGGCCATCGACGACGCCACGAAGTCATGAGCCTGGAGCCGTCCGAACTCGCCAAGCTCAGCCGCTACCTCCGTGCCCATCGCGACCGCTTCGCCCTGGCTGTGGTGCGCGCTCCGCAATTGGACGTTCGCGAAGAGCTCCAGCGTTGGGTGGAGTCATTGGCCGTAGGTGAGCAACGACCCTACCGCCTGCTTGACTGCACCAGCCTCAGCGCGAATGCCGTTTGGGAGCAAATCACCCAAGGTGTACCCGCCGGTGCGATGTCCGTGCTCACCGGGCTCGACGAGGTGCTTCAAACGAAGGATGGAGATTTAGCCCGCCTTTTAAACCGCCAGCGCGAGCGCATCGCCCAACTCCTCCCGGGTCCCGTGCTCCTGGTGCTCGGCGAACTCGCCCTCGACCGCTTCCTCATTGACGCCCCCGACCTCGCCGACTGGTACGCCGCCAGCTTCGCCTTCGCGCGAGAGACAGAGCCATCCTCCTCGCCGGATTTCATCGCCATTTCAGACGCGCCTTCTGAACTATCGCGTGCCCTGATCGAGGCCCGCATCGCCCTCCTGGAACAGCAACGCGAACGAACGGATTTGCGGAGCGAATCAGAAGCCCGGATCTTTCTCGAACTCGCCCGCCTCTATTACGAATTACCCCGGTCTGTCCCCGCCCCTGGCTTTATCCAGAGGGTTCTAGGCCCGGCAGGGGTCCGGGAGAAACTCGACGCCAGCGCCAATGCTGCAGCGCGGGCTGCTGAACTGCTCCGGCCCTTCGCCAGTCGCGGACCGGCCTATCAAAGTCGCCTAGGCCAAGCCCTCACCATCCTGTCACTGGCGTCGAGTGAGCTAGGCCAATGGGAGCGGGCTCTGGACACAGCCCGTGGCGCGGTCGACTTGTATCGCGAGTTGAAAGACCGTGACCCCGACAACTTTCTTCCCGGCCTCGCCATG
>JAYVUQ010000847.1:0-2983 GCA_043787785.1 Bryobacteraceae bacterium | reverse complement strand
CAGAGCGAAGGCAAAAAACAAAATTCCCAGCGTTCTCACACACGATAAGACGCTCGAACCTGGGCAAGATGGGTTAAGAAATGTGAAAGAAGTCATTTTTCCAGCTCCGTATTAGCTTCGCAGGGGTAACCGCACTTCAACCACCAGACCCGGCTGGCCGTTGTGCGCGGAAATTTCGCCGTGGTGCAACACGACCGCGCGCTGAGCGATGGCGAGCCCGAGCCCAATGCCGCCCGAATCACGGCCTCTGTCGCTCTCGACGCGGAAAAAGGGCTTAAATATCGAGGTCAGCATCTCTTCCGGGACGCCGGGCCCCTGATCTCGCACGGAGACCACCGCCTCACCCGGCCGCCCATCAATGCCGATCTCGACCGTGGTGCCGGCAGCCGTGTGCCGAATGGCGTTGCGAACCACGTTGTCGAGGGCCCGCGCCAGCAACACCGCGTCGCCCACCACCCGGTAGCTACCGTGCCAGCGCCGCACCAGTTTCACCTGCCGTACCTCGGCCTCAATCTCGGCCTCGCGCACCACCTGTTCCACCTCGTCAGACAGTTCCAAAGGCTCATTGATCCGCTCCGCCGGGTCGCCCTCGGCCCGCGTCATCTGAATCAGCTCGCCAACTAAGCTGGTTAAGCGATTGCTCTCATGCTTAATCCGGTCGAGCGCGCCTTTGTGATCGGAGCTTGACCTGGCCAATTCCACCGCAAAGCCCAACCGGTTGAGCGGCGAACGCAGTTCATGCGAGATATCCTGCAGCAGGCGCCGTTCGGCGGTGAGCAGCGTCTTGGTGCGGCCCGCCATGTCATTAAAGGCCTGCGCCAAATCCCCCACCTCGTCTTTGCTATTAAGGGCCGACCGCGCGTCCAAATCGCCGGCGCCAAACCGCACCATCGTCTCGCGCAACTCGCGCAAGGGCCGCGCCAGGGTGACGGCGAGCGCGTAGCACAGCAGCACGATTACCAGGACGATCCAAAGATAGTTCGGCAGATTCGCCCACAACGAGGGCCGCAGTTCCGCCTCCCGCAGCACCAATAACATCGCGTAGCTGCCATCGGGCAGGATCTCCCGCAGCGGATTCTCCGGTCCGCGCGGAGGCCCCCCCATCGCGGGAAACCGCCGCGGCAGATTCGCTGGCTTGGCCCGCTGCCATAGCTCGCGCCGGTCTTCCCCGGTCAACGCGTCGCGCGCCTGCCCATCGACGAGATAGTGTTGGGCGTCGAACTGCCGGTTAATCCTGGCCAAATATTCTTCCAGGGCCGGCTTTCCACCCAGCTTCAGCGCCATCACCGCATCGGCCAGTTGCAACTTCCGGACGTTGCCAAAAAAACTGGGCCGTTCCATGAAGAACCAAGTGGTGGCCAGAAACGCGACGAAGCTAAAGAGCAACAGACTGCCGAACCACAGCAGGATCTTCCGGAAAATACCCTTCATGGGTGGGGCTCCGGCGAGGAGAACTGATAGCCGATGCCCCGCACGGTGCGAATCAGCGAGTCGCTATCGTTGAGCTTCTTGCGCAGATGGCTGACATGCACGTCGATGGAGCGGTCAAACGGCGTGGCCTCGCGCTGATAAAGCCGGTTCATCAGGTCGTCGCGCGACACGACGGTGCCCGCCGCCTTGATCAACACTTCTAAAATGTCGAATTCAATCGAGGTCACCGTGAGGGGCTGTCCGTTCTGGGTGACGCTGCGCGCCCCCGGGTCAAGCCGAACGCCGCTGGCCTCTAATATTTTGCTGGTGGCCGAGGGCGGCGAACGCCGCAAAATCGCCCGCACCCGCGCCAGCAGTTCCAGCGGGTCAAACGGCTTCGGTAGATAGTCGTCGGCCCCACCTTCCAGCCCCCGGATCCGGCTGGCTTGCTCCGTCCGCGCCGTGAGCATCAGCACCGGCACTTTGGTCTTCTCGCGCAGTTGGCGCAGCACTTCAAAGCCGTCAATGCCCGGCATCATCACGTCGAGGATGATCAGGTCATAGGGCGTAGCCGCAGCCCGTTCCAGCCCGACGCGCCCGCTCAAGGCACAGTCCAAGGTCAGGCCGCGCTCGGTAAAGAACTCCGCCATCAGCGGGCCCAGGTCGGCGTCGTCGTCAATTAGCAGCAGTCTTTCTGGCACTCGGTTATTGTTCTCTGCTTTCAGACTAATGGCATTCGGGCCAAAACGGGACGCTTTTACAAAAGTTTAGGCACCCCCCTACACTAGGTAGCCATGCCGCTCCTGCTTTCGCCCGCCCTGGCGATCTGCTGGGCCCCGTCGCGACGGTGGCGCTCGGCCACCCGGGTGGAAAGCAGACGCACCTGGCATCACTTCACGGAAAACGAAACTACGCAGCCGTGACCATTGGATGAATGCATTCCCGCCCCGTCACCGCTACCCTGCGAAGGAATGCCATTTGGGTAAAGCGGCAAAATCCCGCCCAAAGCCTCATCCCCAGCACGAATATGGGCTGAATGGGCGTCGACATCGCCGTGGCCACCGAACTCCTTACCAATCGGCTGCCCGTATTTACGATCAAAGCCTCGTCCTGCCGCCGCCGGGGCCAACTTTGCTATCGTCGCGCCCAAGGGCCGTCCGCACAGCCCGAAAAAGAACTACCTTTACCAATTCTGGAACGGCAGGACGCGAATATTACCGGCAATGTGGTTTCGACGGACCACTTAGCCCGCAACAGCGAGTATCCTGTCTTCGACCGAGAAGGCGGCAAAAAAGAGTTATTCGTCTTCCGTGGCGGCGCCGATGCCACCGACGGCATTGGAAATGACGGTTTCGCCGCTGGGTGCTCGATATCCCGCCGGCATCTTCGTCGCCATGAAATCCGGCCCCAGGAACTTCCTTTTTTACGGCGCCCGCGCCATCGAACCGCACGCGGGTAGACATACTAGGCCCAATACTCGTCGCTTAGGATCCATCGAGCCGCGAACGGAGTGAGTGGGCCCTGCGCTTACCGATCCCAAGGAGGAGGCGTGGCCCGCTCACGCCGTTCGCGG
>JAYVUQ010000846.1:0-6068 GCA_043787785.1 Bryobacteraceae bacterium | reverse complement strand
TGTCCGGGCCGGCGGCGGCGGGGGCTTTTTCGCGAAAATCGAAGAATGACTGACGGCCGTCGGCCATGCGGACGAGCAGGAAGCCACCGCCGCCGAGGTTGCCGGCGTAAGGGTAAGTGACGGCGAGGGCGGTGGCAATGGCGATGGCCGCGTCGACGGCGTTGCCGCCGGCTTTGAGCGTGGATAGGCCGACGTCAGCGGCGATGGGCTCTTGCGCCACCACCATGGCCTGCGCGGCGCGCACCGGCTGCCGGGCCCAGACCAGCGAGTCCATCCATAGGCCCAGGGAGAGGGCCAACGCCATTGTTTTCTGCATCGACTCCCAGTTTAGCCTTTTTGCTGTTTCCGCCACTCAAACATCGCGATGCCGGCGGCAACGGAAACGTTGAGGGAGGAGATTTCTCCGTGCATGGGGATTTTGACGAGGAAGTCGCAGCGATCGCGGGTGTGTTGATGCATGCCGGCGCCTTCGCCGCCGAGCACGAGCACAGTGGGCGTTACATACTCGATGTCGGAGTAGCTTTGCTCGGCGCGCTCGTCCATGCCGTAGATCCAGTAGCCATCTTTCTTGAGGTCTTCGAGGGCGCGGTTGAGGTTGGTGACGCGAACGACGGGAAAGTACTCGAGGGCGCCAGCGGCGGCCTTGGCGACGGTATCGGTGAGGCCGACGGCGCGGCGTTCCGGGATGAGGATGCAGGAGGCACCGGCGGCATAGGCGGAGCGGACGATGGCGCCGAGGTTGTGCGGATCTTCCACACCATCGGCGGCGACGATGAGGGGACCGAGGGCGACTTCTTCGAGCTTGGCGTAGCGATGGGCGGCGGTGATGGCGACAACGCCTTGGTGGGTGGCCGTACCGGCGGTACGGTCCAGGACGGAGCGCGCCTCGAAGCGGAGGGGGATGCGGCGCTCGCGGGCGAGGTCGATCAAGGGCTGCACACGGGCACCGCCCGCGCCCTCGGTAATCATGATGCGATCCATCTGGCGTCCGCTTTTGAGAGCTTCAAAAACGGGGTGGACGCCGGATAGAACATTTTTTGCGAAAATGTTTTTGTCAGGGGGCACTATTTGAGTGTATCTCCTTGACGCTTGTGGTGGCTTCCCGTAGGATTTTAGGTAAGCCAAGAGAAAGGTGCTTGAAAACCATGGCGACCCACGCAACTGTACCGTTAGCCACTCCAGAGATTCCCAACAAGCTGTATTTTCGGATTGGCGATGTGAGCCAGATTGCCGGAGTGAAGCCGTACGTGCTGCGGTACTGGGAGACGGAGTTTCCGGCGATTGGCCCAAAGAAGTCGGGGAGCAATCATCGATTGTACCGGCGTAAGGATGTCGAGTTGATTCTGGACATCAAGCGGTTGTTGTACCAGGAGCGTTACACGATTGAGGGGGCGCGAAAGCATCTGGACGCGTTGCACAAGGCGGAGGCGGGGAGTCGCAAGAAGTCGACGAAACTGGATTTTGGCACTTCGACGGAGATGGCCGCGTTACCAGTTGCCGCCGCTCCGATGCCGCCGGCCTCGGTATTGCCCACGCCAGTACACGTCTCGACCTTTTCGGGGTCTACCGTTTCAGGGGCGGCCGTGGCGATGGCACAGATAGCGATGTCTGAGATTTCGGTGCGCCCGATGACGACAGCGCAGGTGGGGGAGCGGCAATTGTTGGCGATTCGGGCCGAATTGCGATCACTGCTGGAGTTGTTGTCGCGCGATCCGCTGACGGTTGGCTAGAGAATTAAAATCCTGATGTCCGGCTTTTTGATTGCTAGGCCGCTGGCTTAGGCGCGTCTTTGGCAGAACTCCGCGGTTAGAACATTTGGCGGCGGGCCGCCAAATGGCGTAACAAGTGAATTTCGGCCGCCGGGGGGTGGCTATTCCAACGGGGGGAGCTGCCGCGCAGCGAAGCGGCGACGGCCGCTAACACTTCCCACTCCTCGTTTTTAGTGTCTGGCTTAGCGTCTGGGTTACCATCAACCTTTTTCTCCTCAACTTCCCGCTTATCTTCCCTAACGGCTAGGCATTCGATTTCCCCCGCTTTGCGTATCACATCCTGCGGATGAAAGAGCACAGTGGCGAGCAATCCCGCGGCCAAATTTTGCATGTCAGAGTTTCCGGTCACGAGAGCCATATCGTGCCAAGGCGGGGAAATTTGAACTTGGGCGTGAGAACTCTTGGAATGTGGGGGGTGGTCGATAAGTGAGATACCAGGATTGGGCAACTAGATATGATTCGTTTGACGCGCCTGAACAAGGCTCCACTTATTGTGAATTCGGATCTGATCGAGCACGTTGAGAATACGCCGGACACGGTGATCTGTATGACTACGGGGCAGAAATTTGTGGTGCTCGAAACACCGGATGCGGTGATTGGGAAGATCCGGGAATTTCGACGATCAATCTACGCCGGCGAGCCGATTATGTTGAAAGAGGAGACCAACTAGGGCATGGCGGGAACCAAGAAAGGCTTGCGGCCTGACTTTGCGACGATCGGTGGAGTGATCCTTGCGGCGGTCGGCATCTTGGGCGGTCTATTGCTGGAGGGCGGGCAATTAAAGGACGTCATTCAGGTGACGGCGGCGCTGATTGTAGTGGGGGGCACGCTGGGGTCGGTGATGGTGAATACACCGATGTCGACGTTACTGGCGGCGGGCGGGAGGTTCATGTCGGTGCTGTTTGAGTCAACGCAAGATCCGACGGAGCGGGTGGAAGTACTGATTGACTTCGCAACGAAGGCGCGGAAATCGGGCATTGTGGCGCTGGAGAAAGAGGTACAGGCGCTGGATGATCCATTTTTGAAGAAAGCACTTTCGCTGGCGATGGACGGAGCGGATTTACAGGATATTCGGACGATGCTGGAGTTGGAGATGACGGCGGTGGAGAATCACGCCGACCAGGAGGCGAAGGTGTTTGAGTCGGCGGGCGGGTACGCGCCGACGATTGGGATCATTGGCGCGGTGCTGGGGCTGATTCAGGTGATGAAGAACCTTTCGGACGTGAATGAAGTGGGCCATGGGATCGCGGTTTCCTTTGTGGCCACCGTTTATGGAGTGGCTTTGGCAAATATCCTGCTGTTGCCGGCGGCGAATAAGATTAAAGCGCGCACCCACGAGGCGGTACGGCTGATGGAACTGACGATGGAGGGAGTGACCGGGATTGTGGAGGGCATGAATCCGAAGCTATTGCGGGTGAAACTGGAGGCGTTTGCGCCGCCGGCGGCGACGCCGAAGAAGACCAAGGCTTAGGCGAGTGGCCCGCAAGGTAAAGCACCGCGAACATGCCAACCATGAGCGCTGGCTGGTTTCCTATGCGGATTTCATTACTTTGCTATTCGCATTTTTCGTGGTGATGTTTGCGACTTCGCACGCGGATAAGGACAAACAGAAAGTTGTGTCCGCGGCGGTGAAGGAGGCGATTAATGAGGGTACGTTTGTCACCGCGGTGGCTGGTTTCCTGGGTAAGTCAAAAGACAACCAGGATATTCACTTACGAGAGGCGAAGCCCTATCAGGGAGCGCCGACTGAGCCTAAGAAACCGGAGAAAAAAGACGAAAAAGAGCCCCCGAAGGAGAAGCCGAACGCTGCACAGGCTGCCGTGGTGGAGCTGCTTCCCTCGTTTCAGGCGCTGTCCAGTGACTTACAGAAGGAGATTGAGGATGGCAAACTGGATGTAAGTCTGGAGCCACGGGGGTTGGTGGTGAGTATGAAGGAGGCGGCGTTTTTCCCCGCCGCCAGTGACGCGATTAATCGCGAGGCTTACCCGATTATTGCCAAGGTGGCGGACTCGATTCGTAAGTTGAAGAACCCGGTGCGGCTGGAGGGCCACACGGATGCAATTCCCATCCGGTCGAAGCGATTTCCGAATAATTGGTCTTTAGCGGCGGCGCGTTCGATCGCCATGCTCGAGTTACTGGAAAAGAAATTCGATGTCAATCGAGGCAATCTGGCGGTAGCGGGTTACGCGGATACGGTGCCCATTGGGGACAACACAACGGCGGCCGGGCGGGCCAAGAACCGGCGAGTGGATATTATCATCCTGAATCAGTTTGGTTTGGCGTCGGAGCCGGAGAAGGTGAAACAGGCGCAACAACTGGCGGTGGAGAAAGCGAAGGCTCAAGAGGATTCGAAGGGACCGGTTACACCGGCGAAGGCGCAGGCGGTGCCGGAGAAGGCACTGGCGACACCGGCGAAGGCGCAGGCGGCGAAGGCACCGGTTACTCCGGAGAAGGCACTGGCGACACCGGCGAAGGCGCAGGCGGAGAAAGCACCGGTTACTCCGGCGAAGGCACTGGCGACACCGGCGAAGGCGCAGGCTGTGCCGGAGAAGGCACTGGTGGAGAAGGTGTTGAAGAAAGGGGCTGCGGCAGTTAGAGGCAAGTTCATTCCGTCCAGGTTAGTGCTGCCTCCGGAAAAGCCCATTGGTGCCGCCAAGGGCCTACCTCGCGGGAAGCTACTGAAGAACCCTCAACCTCCAGACCCCAAGCCGTTGGCCGCGGGTCCGCTGAGGGTGAAGGTTCCGGCTAAGGTGAGCCCGGCGCCGTGATCTGCTGGAGAACATATTGCGCGGCCAGCTGACTGGCTTCTTTCTTGGTTGAGCCCTCGGCCCGACCGCTGAAGCCGTCGCCGACTCTCACTTCCACGGTGAAGGTTTTGGCGTGCTGGGGACCAGCTTCCTGGACCACCGCATAGTGGGGCGGCGGTAGTTTGCGCATGCGGGAGATCTCTTGCAGTGCGCCTTTATAGTCAGCCGCGGAGATGTCGGGCAAGGGCTCGAAGGGGCTAAAGTCGCCCACGATTTCGTCCAGCACAAAGCGGCGGACGCGATCGATGCCGCCATCGAGGTAAAGGGCCGCAATGATCGCCTCGACCGCGTTAGCGAGCAGAGCTTTTTTCTCGCGGCCCCCATTCACTTCTTCGGTTTTGCCGAGCAGGAGATACTGGCCCAATTCTAAACGGAGGGCCGTGCGGTAAAGATGGGTGGCGTTGACCAACTCGGCCTTCATCTGGGTGAGCCGGCCTTCGGGCCTCGCGGTGAAGCGGCGGAAAAGATATTCACTGACGACGAAACCGAGCACGGAATCACCGAGATGCTCAAGTTGTTCGTTCTGGTCGCAGAGCGGAGCGGCGCCACCGACGCGCTCGGCAGCGAAGGAGCGATGGGAAAGGGCTTGGCGTAAAAGCAAACGGTCGGCGAAGCTGTGCCCCAGGCGATTTTCGAGGGGGCTTAAATCAGGTTCGGCCGGCCGCTGCAATTTCATTCTTCGATTTCAGGCTAGGGCTTGGGAGCGGCCGGGGGAACGGCGGCTTTCTTTTGCGCCATCATGGCTTTGACGCGTTCCTGGGCGGCGGCCTGCTTGACGACGGGTACGGCGTCGGGGCTGTCCTTGACCTTGTCCAGGAGGGGCAAGGCTTCATCCCACTTGCCGAGCGAGTTGAGGGTGGAGGCCAGACGGAGCATGGTGGTGGGGTCGGGCTTGGGTTGCGTGGCGAGCGCCTCTTTGTAGGAGACGGCCGCGACATCGTACTTTTTACGAACGGAGGCAGCCATGCCTAAGGCTTCGTGACCCTGAGCGATAAAATCTTTGCGGGCGGCTTCCCATTGCTCATCGCTCATGCCGGGATTGGGTTTAGGCGCGGTCTTGGCGAGCGCAATGCCTTCCTTGGCGAACTTCTCGGCCTTGCCGAGCTTTTCGTCTTTATCGAAATCGAATTCCTTGGTCTTCGAGGCATAGCCAGAGGCCATCATCAACATCACACCGTACATTTGGGGGTCGGCTTCCAGGGTGCGTTCGCCGTAGATGACGACCTTCTCGAAGTCGTTATTGCCTTGGGCGGCCGCGGTGGCGATGTAGAGAGCCAGGGGCTTGAAGTCGGTATCGGCGAACTTGGTGAGCAAGTTGTCGGCCGCCGCAATGCGGGCGTTGTCGTCGGCGGCTCCGAGGATGGCGTTGAAGGCGTCCACTTCTTTCTGTGACTTCGGCTTGGGCTGTTTCGTGCTGGCCGACTGGCCGAAGAGGGCTCCGGCTAAGGCGAGCGCGGCGAACGCGCGCAAGAATTGCTGCATCATTGGTTTA
>JAYVUQ010000845.1:0-4242 GCA_043787785.1 Bryobacteraceae bacterium | reverse complement strand
GCTTGCGCAGCCAGAGTTTCTTCCAACCGCGCCATTAACTCCACCACCAGTTTCTTCAACTGCTGAGGGTCGTCGGGCAGGTTTCGCGAGTCAATCACCACGACACTATGTTACTCGCCAAACCGTACCTAAGTAAAGTTACATGGGGTTAGTTTTGGGTTACTTTTCGCTGATATCGTTTCCGCCGCCGCGCCGTGCCGAGGTCGATTCCACTGAGCAGCGCTCCCAGCTCCGGCGCCGTGATTTCGCGTCGCGTTTCCTGCGCACTGCCCGCCAACGGCATAGCGTAAGTACCTTCTTCCAGTCGCTTCGCCCACACGGCGAAACCTTTACGATCCCACTCCGATCCGCAACCGCTCGCCACTGGTCAACGTCAAGTTGCGTCCTCTCCATCGAGTGGTCTTCCGTTCCATTGTGTGTCATAGGCTTTGATGGAAGAGATGCGGTCGAAAGTGATCAACTCTCGGGGAGGCTTCGACCGAGTGAGTGTGGCGGCGATGCTGATCCCCACCAATGACAGCTTCTTTGCGGCCAGCATCGTGGAACTCCCGCGTTTGATGGGCGAGCAAGTGGTGGTGATGGCGCCGGGTATGCGGGAACCGACGCAATGACGAAACCTGCGCGCTCCACCGCAAACCCCTTCTACGGCGACGACCCGCCGGTGGTCCGCCGGCATTACGCCGTGCTTCACCAGGCAGGAGGCGGGATGGCAACCAGCGCCGACATTTCGCTCCGCCTGTTCGGCACCCGTTACTACGCAAGCGCCAAAGGCTGCTTCACCTCAAATGTGGGCGATCCGGACACTTCGAACATGTATAACTATGTGTACCCTAGGCGCGTGTCACCGCTTCCCGGGCGGATCATGCTAAGTTCAGTCATGATCCTTCTACCTCGAGGTAACGGCTCTTGGCCGCTACATCTTTCGAGCTGAACGGCCACCCCGTCGAGGTCTCCGGCTGCGATCCACAATCCACGCTGTTGGACTATCTACGTCAACGCGGCTTGACCGGCGCCAAAGAAGGTTGCGCTGAGGGCGAATGTGGTGCCTGCACGGTGCTGCTGGTGGCCCCTTATGGCGCGGCAAGCACCTATCGCGCCGTCAATAGTTGCTTACTATTTTTGCCGATGGCCGCCGGGCAGGAGGTCTACACGGTAGAGAGCCTGCAGCAAGATGGACAGCTATGCGAGGCGCAGGCCGCGCTGGCCGAGGCGGGTGGATCGCAGTGTGGTTACTGCACGCCCGGCTTCGTGATGAGCCTGTTTGCCGAGCAGTACCGGCCGAATCGCGCCGGGGCTTGCGACCCGCATCAGATGGGGGGCAATCTTTGCCGTTGTACGGGCTACCGGCCAATTGCCGATGCGGCGCTCTCGCTGAGCGCGCCGCCCGATGGACCCTTCTTGGCGCGGCTGCGAGCACCTGCCCCTGTGCTGAACGCCGTCCACAGCGAAGGCTTCTGCCGGCCCACCACCATCGACGAATGCGTCGCCTTGTTGACTGCTCAGCCGGCCGCCAAGCTGATTGCCGGTGGCACGGATGTGGGCGTGGAATCGAACCTGCGTCACCGTCGTTGGCCGCTGTTGATTAGCCTGGAGGCGATCCCCGAACTGCGCATCTTTGAAGAGACCCCGGACCAAGTGACCATCGGCGCCGGGCTTTCGCTCACCGACCTCCTTCTCCACTGGACCTCAGCGCCAGCCGCCTTGGCCGAGTGCCTGTTGCCCTTTGCCTCGCCCACCATCCGCAATCGGGCCACCTTGGGCGGTAACCTCGGCAATGCTTCGCCCATCGGCGACAGTGCGCCGTTGTTGCTGGCGATGAACGCTACCGTCGAGACCAGCAGCCGGCGCCGCATTCCGTTGTCTGAATTCTTCACGGGCTATCGGCAAACGGCGCTGACGCCGGGCGAATTCATCACCGCGATTCACATTCCCAAGCCATTCCCGCCCCATCTGCGATTCTTCAAAGTGTCGAAGCGGCGCATGGACGATATCAGCACGCTCTCTGCCGCCTTCGCCTTCACGCTCGATCAGAATCACTGCGTAGCGGACGCTCGATTGGCTTTTGGCGGCGTCGCCGATCGTCCCTTGCGCGCTCTGGAAGCGGAGCAAGCTCTGGTTGGCCAGCCTTGGAACTTGCAGACCATCGCCAAAGCGCAAGCCGTCCTGGCTCACACGCTGCATCCGCTGGGAGATCATCGGGGCTCGGCTGCTTATCGCCTGGCCGTGGCGCAAAGCTTGCTCGAAAAGGTGTGGCATGAGTAATGCGCACGAAAGCGCGCGCGGCCATGTTACTGGCGAGGCGCTCTACACCGATGACCTATTGGGCCGGTTCCCGCGCCTACTGCATGCCTGGCCAGTCTGCGCGCCGCACACGCACGCCAGGCTTGTTACGCTCAAGATCAACAGCGCCCTAGCGGCCCCCGGCGTCGTCCATGTGCTTACCGGTGTCGACGTCCCCGGCGAAGGCAACACCGGTGCCAACCGGCATGACGAGCCACTCTTCCCCACCGAGATCATGCACCATCAGCAGGCTGTTGCCTGGGTCTTGGGCGAGACGTTGGCGGCCGCGCAACAGGGCGCTGGCTTGGTGGCGGCCACCTATGAGGCGCTGCCCCCGGTTCTGTCGATTGACGAAGCGATCGCCGCCCAGAGTTTTCACGCGGGGCCACACCGCTTGACGCGCGGCGACCCTTCCCTTACTGAGCGCAGCCATCTGCATTTTACGGGCGAATTGCGCATCGGCGGGCAGGAGCATTTCTACCTGGAGACGCACGCGGCGATCGCTTGGCGGGATGAGTCCGGCGGTGTGAGTCTGCAGTGTTCGACGCAGCATCCGGCCGAAGCGCAGGAGATTGTGGCGCGCGTACTGAAGGTGCCACGCAATCAGATCACGGTGGAGTGCCTGCGCATGGGTGGCGCCTTTGGTGGTAAGGAAGTGCAGTCGAATCCCTTTGCGGCTATCGCCGCGCTGGGCGCCTGGAAAACCGGGCGTCCCGTGCGGGTACGGCTCACTCGCCAACTGGATATGGCGCTGTCTGGCAAGCGCCATCCTTACCTGATTCGCTATGCCGCCGGCTTCGCCGCGGATGGCCGTCTGCAAGGGCTGCGGGCGGAACTGTACTCCGACGGCGGTTGGAGCCTTGACCTGTCGGAGCCGATTCTCTGGCGCACCATCTTCCACCTCGATAATGCCTATCTGCTGCCCAATGTTGAGTGTATCGGCTACGTCTGCCGCACCCATAAGACTTCGCAGACGGCCTTTCGCGGCTTCGGCGGCCCGCAAGGAATGCTGGCGATTGAGGAGATCCTGAGCCAAGCGGCCCAACGTCTGGGCTTATCGGCCGAGACGATTCGGGAGCGCAATTTCTATCGCGAAGGCGATGTGACACACTACGAGCAGCCGGTGAAAGACCCCGGACGGATCCCGCGCATTTGGGAACAATTGAAAGCTTCCAGCGCTTTCGAGGAACGACGTGCGGCGATTATTCAATCGAACGCCCTTTCTCCCCATCGCAAGCGTGGGCTGGCGATCACGCCCGTCAAGTTCGGCATCTCGTTTACGGCTATTTTCTTCAACCAAGCTGGCGCCTTCGTGTTGATCTTTCGCGATGGCAGCGTGCAGGTGAACCATGGCGGCACGGAGATGGGGCAGGGTCTCAATACCAAGATCTTACGCATTGCCGCTGAGACCTTGGGCGTGCCCCAGGGCAGCATTCGCCTCATGCCCACCAGCACCGGCAAAGTACCGAATACGTCGCCCACGGCGGCCTCAGCCGGCACTGACCTGAACGGAGCCGCGGTGGCCGATGCGTGCCGCCAACTGCAAGCTCGCCTGCGAGAAGTGGCGGCGTCTGCCCTGGGCTGTGCGCCGCCGGAGGTTACTTTTCACGAAGGCTGGGTTGCCGCCAAGGGCGGGGAAGCGGTGCCCTTTGCTCAGCTATGCGAAGCGGCTTACAAACAACGCGTATCGCTGTTCGCCGAAGGTTACTACCGCACTCCGGAGATTTACTATAATCCCCAAACTGGCCGCGGGCGTCCCTTTTATTACTTCGCCTACGGAGCCGCTGTTTCTGAGGTGGAGGTCGATCGCTTCACCGGCGATTGCCGTGTGTTGCGGGTGGACATTCTTGAAGACGTGGGCGATTCGATTTCTCCGGTGATTGACCGCGGTCAAATCGAGGGCGGATTTATTCAGGGCCTCGGCTGGCTCACCATTGAGGAGTTACTCTGGGACGCGCAAGG
>JAYVUQ010000844.1:0-12163 GCA_043787785.1 Bryobacteraceae bacterium | reverse complement strand
GTGAGGCGATAGGCCCAGTCGACCAATTTGGGCTCAAGTTGGAAGGCCTCGCCTTCGTTGGGCTGGCGCAGGGGCATTTCGTAGGGCACGGACTTGCGGAGGGGGATAAAACCGGTGCTCCAGGTGCTGGGGATTTCGCGGGCGTCGATTTCGTGGCCGAGGTCGCCGTCGACGACCCATTGGGCCCAGGCGGCGGAGCCGAGGGAGCCATCGGCGGGGTCAATGCCGGCGATGCCGGCGACGACCCAGTAGGCATGGGAGAGGTCAAAACGGGGGTCCATGCCGAGTGCCATGACGGCGGCGGCGGCTTTGGCGGTGCCGACACCGGTGCAGAGGGCGAGGACGCCGGAATCATTGCCGCGGAGATCCCGCATGCCTTGGGGAAACTTGTAGACATGATCGAGATGCTCACGCTCCACCCAAAACTGCATTTCGCCGGGCAGATCGCCGGTAGGGTTGCCGCGTTCAAACATGGTGACGACCACGACTTTGATGGGGATGGGACGCTTGGCCCAAAGCAGACTGAGGGACAGAAGCAGTAAGGTCAACAGTCGGGTCGGCATGACCCAATATAGTGCAAATTCGCGGCTAAGCCGCGCCAGCCGGTTGTTCTCGTTCGCGCGGTCGTTCGGCCGCAAGGCCGCGCTCGTCAAAACGGCCGAAGATCATTTTGCCGGCGGTCGTCTGCAAGACGCTGGTGACGGTAATGTCGATGGTCTTGGAGATCTGTTTACGAGCATTGTCGACCACCACCATGGTGCCGTCATCGAGGTAAGCGACGCCCTGGTTGTACTCTTTGCCTTCTTTGAGAATGAAGACGCGCATGGTTTCACCGGGTAGGACCACCGGCTTGAGCGTATTGGCGAGTTCATTGATATTCAGGACGTCGACACCATGGAGTTGGGCGACCTTGTTGAGGTTGAAATCGTTGGTGACGATGGTGCAGGAATACAGCTTGGCGAGTTCGATGAGCTTGAGGTCGACTTCACGGACATTGGGGAAATCGTCTTCGACAATGCGCACTTGCAGATCGGGGTTTTTCTGGATTTGCTGGAGGATGTCGAGTCCGCGGCGGCCGCGATTGCGTTTGAGGGAGTCAGCCGAATCGGCAACCTGTTGAAGCTCGCGGAGGACGAATTGGGGGATGACCATGATGCCGTCGAGGAAGCCGGTTGCGACGATATCGGCGATGCGGCCATCGATGATGACGCTAGTGTCGAGGATCTTG
The DNA here is from genome assembly GCA_043787785.1 of Bryobacteraceae bacterium. GTDB lineage: Bacteria > Acidobacteriota > Terriglobia > Bryobacterales > Bryobacteraceae > JALHNI01. Next base: position 10,935 of record JAYVUQ010000844.1, on the reverse strand, counting down.
AAGGAGGTCTTGATACTACCTTCCGAGCCGAAAAGGCCGCCGAGCGCGGCGAGGTTCAACATTTCACCTTTGGTCCAGCCGAGGGCCAAACCACTGTAGGCCATCACTAGCAGGGTGGCGAGTTGGAGGAAGGAGGCGGTGGCCGCCTGGTTGAAGAAGGCGCGCTGGATGACGAGGGAGACGAGAAAAGCCCCGAAAATACCTAAGATGAAGCCGAAGGAGGCCCCGATCAGTCGTTTCAAGCTAAGATTTTTGGCCCACATTTCGAGCGCAACCGCAGCGAGACTGAGGCCAAAGCCGAACAGGGCACTAGCCGAACGGCTGAGTTCAAAAGGGGATAGGTAGAAAGCGGAGAGGGACAGGAGGAGAATAAAGACTACACGTACAATCAGCAGGTCGTACATCGAGCCCTCCTAATACTGCGGAAGTCGGGCGTGAAGACGACGCTTCAGAACGAAGCTTCAGGCCCTTGAGGAGTATAACACTCATTTTCAGGCCCGAAACTAAAGATGCTAAAAGAGAACAATCGGCGCGGACTAGAGAGCTTTGGCGAGCTCTTCGGCGAAAGCGCTGGGCGAGCCATCGGTACGGCCCCCGGTGCGCGGACGACGAGCAGCCGTAGCGGCGGCGGCTCCATCTCGATTGTTGTTGTCTCGGACGGGAGGACGATTGGCCGCGAAACGGCGGCGATCGTCACCCATAGGCGGTGCGCCAGCACCTTGTTGCGGACCAGGACCCATCATGGGGCGAGCGCTTGGAACACCGACGCGGCCCTTGGGGGGCTGAGCGGGGTTCGCGCGCAGCATGCGGTCTTCGAGAGGCGCATGGTTGAATCGACGGATAATCGTATCCATCTCTTCCTGGTTCGGGGCTTCAATGAATGCAAAGCCCTTGGACTCTTGGGTCTCAGGGTTGCGAATGACTTTGATTGAATCGGCGACTAAATTGTCAGCGGCCAGCCATGACCCGATGTCATCGGCCGTAACCCATACCGGCAAATTCCCGAGGAAAACCGTATAACTCATCGTGAGGGTAAGTGACTCCAAGAGGGTTGTATCCGAAAAGTTGGCACACTTCTCGCAAACACCCTAAGGCTACCACATTTATGTAAAGTCTTTCGATTAATTTTGGGGGAATTCGTGACACCCACATGAGGGTGGGTCCAATGCCCGGTTAGTACTGGCCCACATCGGCGGGTATGGTCCCAGTTCATTCCTTTGTGATATTCTCCGGCAACGTTTGCGATTTCGGAGGATCTCGAGTTGGAAAGAAACAAGAATACGCAATCTCTTTGGAAAGCGGCCCGTGTCGAAGCGGGAACCTTAGGAATTTTGCTGGTAGGCTGGCTGGTGGTGGGGCTGATAGGCTGGATGCCCGATGTGAATAGTTCCCTGGTGGCGGTGGGCGTCTACGCGGCCTGGGTGGGCTTGTGCGTCATCGTTTACCGCTACTTCTACGGGCTCGACATCTAGGCACCCAGCCCTACGAACTGGACTGCGAGACGGCGGCCTTTGACATCTGCGGCGTGCGGCGCTTGGCATCTTCCAAATGCTTTGTCTGCTGGAAGGTGTACATCATGCGGTGGATGACGGTGAGGTTGCCCATGACGGCGATCACCCAGAGGACGGGCGCCATGCGGTCGAACAGGGCGCCGATGATCAGCAGGACGACACGTTCGGGGCGTTCCAAAAAGCCTACTTTACAGGTGGGAATTTCGTTCTCAGCGCGGGCGCGGGTGTAGGAGATCATCACCGAGGCGGTCATGACAATCGCGGTGAGCACCACATAGAGCGGCCGGTTGATGTTGCCGTAGTAGACCAGCAGGCCCATCAGCAGGGCGAGGTCGGAGTACCGGTCGAGCACGGAGTCGAAGAAACCGCCGAAGCGGGTAACCTGGTTGGTTTCGCGCGCTACGCGGCCGTCCACCATATCGAAAATCCCGGCGCCAATGATGATGTAGCCGGCCATGCGGAAGTCACCCTTCCCTAACAGGACCGCGGCCCAGATGTTGATCAGCAGGCCGATAAAGGTGAGCACATTGGGATGAATGCGCGCCAAGGCCAGTCCACGGACGATGCCCACGATGATCGTGTTACAGCCGGTGCCGATCGCTCGGGTGATGGTCATATGCCTTCCGCCTCGTAGATGGTTTTCAGGCTGATAATTTCAAATTCCTTCACGCCACCGGGGATGGTGATCTTCACTTCGTCGCCCACCATTTTGCCCAACAGTCCGCGCCCGATGGGCGATGCGGTGGAAATACGGCCGGCGGCGACGTCGGCATCTTCGCTCGGCACCAGGTTATAAGTAAATTTTTCGTCCTTGACGAGATCGAGCACCACGACGATGGAGCCCAGGCCGACGCGGTCGTGCGGAATTTTGGACAAGTCCACCATGGAAAGCTCGGCCAGGCGGACCCGCAATTGCGCCAGCCGCGCGTCGACGAAGCGCTGACGTTCCTTCGCCGCGTGAAACTCGGCGTTCTCCTTCAAGTCGCCGTGGGCGCGCGCCTTCAATATTTCTTTAGGCAGTTCGTTGCGCATCTCGTAATCGAGCAACGCAATTTCATCCTGCAATTTCTTCTTGAGATCCATGGAGACTGCCCCATTATAGAGCGGGTGACGGGTCAAGGACCAGCATTTGCGTGTGGGCAGATTCCACCCCTTAGGCGCTGGAGTGGATTTGCCGCCCCGTTGGTTCTAGTTCCGGGGTCGGCTAAGTACCAGATGAATACCGTCAATCAGAAATCGGTAGCATGATAAGGACACATGGAAGAGATCCGCGTAAAAAGCTGGACGGACTTGCAGGAGCGGCTCTACGACCAGTCCTGGTATCAGCCCCATGGCCGTTTCCGCGCGCCATTCGCCTTTCGCGGCGTCGCCAACCGGGCCTTTTCGCCCCGCACCAGTCTGCACCGCCTGGGGGGCCGGTTTCCGACTTTGGAAGATCCGCTCTTGCGCAACTTCCGGAAGTACGCCGCCTCCAGCGAAGTGCCGCAAGATTCCACGTGGAATTGGCTGGCCGTCGCCCAGCACCATGGCTTGCCCACCCGGTTGCTGGACTGGAGTTATTCGCCCAACGTCGCCCTGCACTTTGCGACCGAGAACTTCGACGACTTCGGCGTTGACGGGCTCATCCTCGCCATCGACTTTATCGCCTGCCGCGACCATCTGCCCAACGGGCTGAAGCGAATTCTGGAAAAAGAAGGCGCCCTGCTGTTCACGGCCGAAATGCTGAACCAGTACGCCAAGACGCTGGAGGAGTTCGACCGCAACGTGGCGCGGGAAGGCGACCACTGCGTGGCGTTCTTTGAGCCGCCCTCGCTCGACGAACGTATCGTCAATCAGGCCGCCTTGTTTTCATTTGTCTCTAATCCCGTGGTCCAGATTGACGAGTGGCTCGAGCGGCAGGCACCCGGCTTGGCGCGCCGCATCGTCATTCCGGCCTGTCTGAAGTGGGAGATTCGCGACAAGCTCGACATGGCCAATGTCACTGAACGCGTCATCTATCCGGGCATCGATGGGCTCAGTCGCTGGCTGCAGCGCTATTACAGCCCCAATCACAAGATCGAAGTCGATGGGGCGATCTGGGAGATTCAGGAAATGCACGACGGCCGCATCGTCGTCGAGCGGCAAGGCGAGCGGCGAGAGATCACTTCGCGGGCCGATGGCCAGTGGTGGGATTTAACCGGCGACCTAGCCATTGTCGTGCGGCCGCGAAATCGCTAAAGGCTTTCGTCAAAAACTTGTCAAAGGCCCGTCGCCATTGAACATGACAACTGCGCCATCTGGCATGGCGCTCGAGAACATGGGCCAACCTGGCGCGGCGATTGAGCGGTGGGGGCACGTGGGTATGCGCCGTTACTGACGAATACTCAAACCCGGTCCAGTCAACTGCCCACTATTCAGCCGGCCATTGCGCACCTGAAACAAACCCGGATAGCGCGCCTCCCAAGCTTTACTCGCCGCAGGAACATACTGCCGGGCATTCGCTTCCACGCCCGCCACTCCGGGCACATGGCCCGCGATGCCCACCGAGTGAATCAATGCCGCGCCCGGGCAAGTAAGATCCTGGACGCAGAGAAACATGCCGAACTTCTGCCCCGCGGCCGCCATCATCATGGCCTGGGTTTGTCCCTTACAGGCCTTCAGCGCGATGCCGGTATAACCCATTTCCCGAGCCAGCAGCAGAGTCTCCAAATCGGTGAGTGACTCATCGATCACCACTGGCCGCAGCTTCGCCGCCTCATGCATTACATTCTCGCGGTCGGCCTTCAAGTTACGCTGCGTGGGCTGCTCAATGTACTGAATTCGCTCAAAGCCGGCTGGCGACGTCTCTTTCACCTTGCGCAGAATTTCGATCAAATACTGCACGTTCGGGCAACGCTCATTGAAGTCCAGGCAATAGAACCACTCTTTGATGCCACGTTGAGCCTGCACCCGCGCCGTAATCCGGTCAATGGCCAGGATGCGGGACAGGTCATTCTGTAAGTCGCCGCCATTCAGCTTGATCTTGACGCGCTCGAGCCCAGAGTAGGCGATCCACTCTTCAAAGGAGTTCGGCAACCCGTCGGTGAGGGGAGTTTTCACCTCATCGGGAGTGAGCGGGTCCGCAGCGCCGACACTGTGAAAGAGGTAGACGAAGGGACGAGGCTTCTGGCCAATGTAACGCTGCAGCGATTCGCCCCGGAACTTGTCGCCCAGGTAATGAGCCAGGTCATACCGCATCAGATCGCGGCCATAAATGGCGTAACTGCTGCGTTGGTTCAGCTTGCCGTAAGCATCGCTAATCGCGGCGTCGAAGGGGCTGCCGACGACGAGGGTGCCGAGCTTGGGGATGGGCTCGGGATCGGGCTGGCTCACTTCGGCGGCCGCCGCGAGCCACTGGGGTTCGAGGGCCTGGTTCAGGTCAACCGGGTGGCCGTAGTCTTTGTAAGCGGCACAGAGGCTGCCGATGCGCTGGCCCAACCGGGTCATCGCGGCCAGCGTCTGGTCGTAATTCATCTTCGACGAGGGAAAACTCCATTGGTTGCCCATACTCATCGCGGCGAAGCCCTGGGCGCGCTGCCCACGCCGGTTCTCCACCTCGCAGGTGACGTTCAACATGGTGACGCGATCCACTTTGCGCCCGCCAAACATATAGGGTGTGCGGTAGAAGAACTCTTCGAACTGCGGTTCGATCCGCACGATCCGGATATCCGTCGCGGTGGGGGCGGCAATCAGATGGGGCAAGTGGGGAGCGGTGAGAGCGGCCGCTATCAGGCTACGTCGCGTAGTCTTTTGCATGGTCTGTTGCATGGTCTGTTGCAGTGTAGCCGGTTTTGCCGGTCCCTCGTCAGTCGCCCTACCAGAGTTCCCAGTGCCCGAGCCACAACACCCATAGCGCCAGCAAGGCATTGGTCACTGCGTGCGCCATGATCGCGTCGCCCAAACGACCTTGCCATCGCATCGCCAACCCATAGGCCAGCCCGGCCACGGTCCCGGCCAGCCATCGCTCCCCATGCATCAAACCGAAGAGTAACGATGAAACCAGCAACGCGGTCCAGGAGAACGCCCGCCAGGATACGTCCTCGAAGTCCGAGGCAATCAAGCGCCGCCAGCCAAAGCCACGGAAAGCCAACTCCTCGGCAATCGGCACGGTGACCACCCCGCCCACGATGCGCAGCACGATCCAACTGAGCATCCAGCCGGGCGTAGACCCCACTAGCGCCGCTGGCATCGCCACCGGCTTGCCCTCGGCGCCCCACATCCACATCCCAAACACCAGCACCCCCACCACCGGACCCAGCCAGCCACAACGCCAATCCACCTGCCCATAGTCGCGCCGGAAGAACCACAGCGCCGCCAAACAAGCCAACACCCGCAGCCCATAAAACCATTCAAAGCCACCCGACAACGCCCCCGCCAGCATGCTGGCTGCCAGTATCGCCAACAACGGCACCAAGTAGGGCGCCGCGGGATGCTCGCCGTCAGACTCGGCCTTCACCGCTGCCTGGTTTGAAACCGCCGCCCGGTTCGAAACCCAAGCCACCCGGCGCGCCCCCAGCGACAGCCCGAAGGCCACCAGAGTGAACGAAATCCAACCGGCCTGCGAATGAAAGCCCCGGGCGGCGATATCGGGCCAGCCCGCGTTGCCAATCAGCACCAACGCCGCAATCCGCACCGCGTTCGAGAAATACAAAACCGCCATCCCCAGGGGCAGCAGCGTCAACGCTGGGGGAAATCGCAGTTCCTCCCGAAACAGCACCAGCCACACGATGCCAAATACCAACAGCAAGCCTAGCCCTTCGAGCCCACTGCATTCCGGCGAGATGGTGACTTGGAAATCCGGTGTCCCGATTCTCAGCTTCCCTGGTTCCACCACCAAATCCCGCAACAGGGGCGACAGCATCGACCGCACCAGCCAAAACGTCGCGCGTGTCGTGGGTTCCCACCAGCTCCGAACTAGCGGCGTCGCCGCACAGGCCAGCCCCGACGCTCCCGCGCTGTAGAGCCATAAGGGGCCGGTGATCCGCACCGCCGCGCTCCACACCGCCCTAGGAATCAGCGCCAACGCCGCCGTGCCCGCTACCGCCCCGGCCAACAGCACCCACAACAAAACTCCAGCATCCGGGAATTCACCCGGGCCATAAGCCATCCGCGAAATGGCCCAAAAACATGCCAGCACGATGGCATGCAAAGCCAACGGCCACCCCCGGATCGGTTCCTGGGTGGTTAGCGCGGCCAGCGGCCGCTGATGCCGCAGATAAGCAAAAGTGCAAAAAAGCCCCGCAAAACCCACCGCCCAGCGCAGGGCCCACGCGCCCCACTGCCCCAGCAGCCCTCGCAGCCCCGGGCCTTTTTCCACCGTCGCCCCATCGAACAAGATGGAAGCGATGAGGATCTCGCCGCCCAACAGGCAGGCCAAACTCAACCAGCGCCACTGCAACCCGCGAGTATAGCAACCCGTGAGTATAGAAACTCCGGCTCTACAGCATCTTGATCCGGAAACCCCGGTACATCACCTTCATCGGCGGACCCACATGCACTTGCACGCCAATCTGCCCGTCCATCTTCCGCCCCGCCGCATCGTCATCCATCACCACCGACATCAGCCGGCCGTTGATCATGTGCATCAGCGTGTTGCCGCGAATGATCAGGTGGACGGCGTTCCATTCGGGCGTGAGGAACTCCTTCGGGTCGGGGAAGGTGGAAAGCAGAATCGGCTTCCGGCCGGCCACCCGCTGTGTCACCTGCCCGCGCAAAGCATGAAAAAGGCGCCCCTTTTCCTCGTAGTTCTGCCCCGTGTAGACGTTCTTCCCGTCGATGTCGCACTGATAGCCGCGCATGGCGAATTGGTTGGCCGGCGTCACCGCGTCCGCAACCACCGCACTGCGATAGTTAATCCCACTGTTGCCAGCGGCGGTGATTTTGTATTCCACCTTCAGCTCAAAGTCCTTGGGCGCGCCGCCCTTCCAGATGATGAACGTATTGCTCTTCACCACGGTCTCCGGGGTAATCTCCCCGACGATGCAGCCATCTTCGAAGCGCCAATATTTGGGGTCCCCGTCCCACCCTTGCAGGCTCTTGCCGTCGAACATCGAGACGAACCCGTCATCGCCCGCGAGTGCCTCCGGCCGGTCGCTCTGCTTCGGCACATATTGAGCGGTCAGCGGCTGAGAGGCAATCGGCGCGGTAAGAAAGGCAGCCAGGAACTTTCGACGTGAATTCATGCTCCCATTCATATCAGAAGTCACCGAGACTTGGCAGGGGCAATTGCAAACGACCGCTGACCCGCCAATCTGCCCCCCAGCCTCAAAAGTGAACTGAGCTGGGCACACCACGTATTGCGGTGGGCAGAAACGATACGACCTCGCTAACGAGTTGAAAAGATGGAGCGGGAGATGGGGTTCGAACCCACGACGTTCAGCTTGGGAAAATGAGCGTCTGTTGTAAATAAAGAACAACGGCGTCCATGGCGGTGAACCAAGGTCTAATGGATTCAGCAACTTCGGATACTCCTTCTGCACATCACCTCTTAATGGAGTGTTATTGGAGTGGAAGAATTGTGGACTTCGAACGCTGCGCTTTGCGGGGTCCGGATGACCCGAATACTGGGCGTTGCAACTCAAAGGGTTCCGCTATCGATACACGAAGTGGAATACACCGGACTACCATCCGGGAGGGCACGTTGTCCGATTTTATCGAGTCGGTTGATGAATTGGTTGCTGAACATTTCAGCTCCGATGCACACTGGGCACTCAGAGAGTTTCTGGGTCATAACGACTCGGTGAGAGTGCGCAGACTCTTAAACAACCTGATCCGCGGCTCCATCGCACATGCCAGGAGCCAGGTCGAAAACCGTGGGACCGGTACGATGACATTCGATCAAGCCATGCAGTTGGTGTTCACGCGCAATGCGAAGGTTACCCGACCCGAATGGAGCATCTTTCGCGCGGTCGCACTAGAACCTGCTCTCGCCTCAGAGCCGGGATCGATGGAAGTGAATAGCGAAACAATTGAAAAGGCGCTCACAAGCTTCGCCGACCGGGAAACTTGCTTCTTTCTCAATTGGAATTTCGACAATTGTGACGGGTTTCCAAGCGGCAGCGGGTTTCCCTACAACCCGACTGAGGAGGGAGGACCGGGCCGCGAAGGACTGGATGCTATACCGGGCCCCGCAAGACAATTGGGTCGAACTCGACTTGGCCGAGCGTTAATTCTATTTTTACGTCGCTCTGGCGGACGGTTGTTCCATCGTAAGCGTTTCTGGATGGCCAACCGCCGTCTGATCTGAACGCGAGTCGCGAGGATCATTAGCTTGAGATCCTGTCCATCCTCATGCTTAGAAAGTTCCTCCACGCTTCAAATAGTCTGTGCGGTCAGGACGGTTTGTCGAAAAGCTCTGCGTAGGTGTTTTCGAATGATTTGATCTCGCTGTCTGTAAGCTCCGAGAACTCACGTTCGCGCGCTCGCTTGGATAGGCTCCCGCCATTCTGGTGCAAAAATCGAAAAAGAAGATCGAGGGTGCGGTCCGGCATGTCGATGAAGGTTTCGACAACTCCCCGAAAGCGGTCATAGCGTGCGAGAAAGTCCGTCTCGCGCGGCAGGTCCTCATCAATCGTCTTACGCACGCACTCGTATAAGAATTCGGCGTGAAGCGTCGCATCAAAGAACCGGTAGAAGTCTGCCGAGTCGCTTTTGACGTTCACGTTTCCTTCTGTCGTCGCGTCCCATTCGATCACCGGCAGCAGACGCTTCGAGTAGTCCTCAAGCACTGCCCGATATCGGTTAATGTTTTCCAGGATTGCTGAAGACACTGGGAACACGACGCCAGCCGGATTGAATCCCCGACCGGCAAGCACATGGTGAATCAGGTAGCGATGAATGCGACCGTTTCCATCGACGAACGGATGGATGTATACGAACCCAAACGCCAGGATCGCGGCCGCGATCACGCCGTCCATCGCGCGTGCGGCGACGCGATCAAATGCGATCATCCCATCGACCAGGGAGTTCAGGTCTTCGGCGCGCGCGCTGATATGATCCGGCAGCGGCAAGCGAGAGTCTCGGTCGTGTTCGCCCACGAAACCGCCTTCGTCGCGGAGGCCAAGCTTCACAAAGCGCGCATCGCCGATCACAATCATTTGCAGGCGCAGCAATTCATCGAGTGACAGAGGATGGCGTCCCGCTTCACCGATGGCACGACCCCATCGCTGAATGCGGTCCTGCGGCGGACGCTCACCCTCAATGGCGTAGCTCGACTTTGAATCTTTCAGCAGCAGGAATGCAGCGGTGCGTGCGAGGAGATCGCGCGGCACTGCGGCCACCGCTTCTTGCGCACGCTGCACCAGATCCATCTGGACATACCGGTCGAGAGTCTCGGTTCGAAACACAAGAGGGCAGAATGCTGGAGTTCCCGGAAGATTGTTCCAAAGCCTGTGCCGTGGCGAAGTTTGTCTTTCCACGGCCCATTGCTGCTCAGTGTCAACTACCTCGGCGTATGAGCCTTTTTCTGCATCTGGCAGATCAAGGCGCACGGCAAGGAGCCACTCGTAGATCAACCAGATACGCCGCGAGTATGTGCCCGTAGGCTTACTGCGCACGACTGCTTCGATCTCGCGAGGGCCGACGTGTAAGAACAGCCGCTTCAAGACGGCGAGGTCGAGACCTTCGTATTTGAGGGCAAAGGTCAGATGGCCTTGAAGCGTCGCGGGTGGTGCGTGGCGCGGAGTCAGAATGCGCCATCCGCTCTCTTCGCGAATACGGTGATGCTCACCCAAGGCCGAAAGGGTTCGGGGCAGCGGCACTTTCAGTTTGTAGGCATCGATCAGCGCCGCGTAACCGGCTGGGGTCGCGCGCTCCGGTAGGACACGCTCGTGAAAAATCGTTACCGGCCCCGAAAACTGGAGCTGAGACGCTTGTGCCATGAAAAACCTGCCCTAGCTGTGAATTCTAGTTCTAGAGCGATCATAGCCTGAAAAACACCGCCAGTCCATGAAAAACAGTTTCGCGAACAGGGGTTGTATGAAAATCAGTGTGATACCGATTCCGTGCACTTCAACCGTGGAATGACTCTATAGGTATATCAAGTATGCAAGAAAGTCCTCAAAACGCGAAGTATCGCATCTGCATTGTACTCTGACGATCCTCTCCCGACCCAATTGCCAATTCGGATCTTGCCAGTAGGCTCGCTTTGCTTCATAGGCGTTCCTATTGCGCAGCAGATCCCTCTTCCTCGATCCGCGTCTTGATCTCAAACAGTCGGGCGCACTGCTTTTCGGTGGGAAGCTTTCGCGGCATGGCTGTCGCGATGGTTACGATTGAGTCGTCAGTCGGGTTGAGCAGTTGCTTCTGACGCGCCCATGTTTGGAGTGCACGCCAATATGCGGGTCCGAGTTCGACGACCAGCATCTGGATTTGTATGCCGGTCAGGTCGCGCTGTTGTGTTCGCGCG
>JAYVUQ010000843.1:0-2756 GCA_043787785.1 Bryobacteraceae bacterium | reverse complement strand
AAATGCCCGTGCGCCGGTCATAAAAAATCACCGCGGCCGCATCATGGCCGGGCATACCCAAAACGTCGAGCACACGTTGCCCGAGGTCCATTTGGCCAGCACCTTCGGGCGAGGGCACGATGCTGAAAGCCTTCTGCGCCGCAGCCACGGTGGCCGGGATCACTTCGATGTCAGCACGGCCAGTGAACTGTGAGTCGCGAGCCGTATGGTCGCCGTGGCTGTGCGTGTGGGCGACGATCAGCTTCGGTTTGGGGAAATGATGACGGTCGCTCCATTGAATCACTAAGCGATCAATCAGCGGGGCGAGCGGCGAGGTGCCCGCGCCGGTATCGAGCAGTAACACGCGATCCTGCCCAAAGACCAGAAACAAAAAGGGCTTCTCGTAATTACTGCAACCAGATTCGCGCAGGATGAAGAGGTTGGCGTTGTATTCGTGAACGAAAAAGTCAGGCGACTCCATGCAACGTGGCCCGCCGGTGGACCATTCGCGCGGCAACCGGCCCGCTTCCAGCCCTGCGCCATCCGGCTGCGGAGCTTGGGCGAGGCAGGCAAGCAAGATAAGCGAAATCAAGACGGCAATCTCGCGGCCGCGATTTGGGCGATGTCGAGTAATTTGGGTTCGTGGCCGGGGCTAACCGTCTTGATGGCGTCTTTAAACATGGTGTTGCAGAAAGGGCAGGCGACGCCCACCGTGGAGGCTCCCGTGGCGACCAACTCCTTGGCTCGCGTTTCGTTGACGCGCGTGCCCTGCTCTTCGCCGAGGAAGGCGAGTCCGCCGCCAGCGCCGCAGCAGAAGCTTCGCTCACGGTTTTTGGGCGCTTCGATCACCGTGGCCGATTGGGCGATTACGGCGCGCGGCTCGTCGTAAGTATTTAGATAACGGCCCAGGTAACAGGGGTCATGGTAGACCACCGTTTCTTCTGATGGCGCGCTGGGCAGTTGGTTGCCCACGCGGGCGAGAAACGTGGAATGATGCTCCACGGCTAAGTTGGCTCCGAACTCCTGCCAATCGGTATTCATCGTGCGCACGCAATGCGGACAAATGGATAGTATCTTCGCGGGCGAAACAGCGTTGATATTTTGTAAGTTGTATTCGGCGAGCTGCTGAAACGCCAAATCGTTGCCCAGGCGCCGGGCGGAATCGCCAGTGCAGCGCTCTTTTTTGAGCACGCCGTAGGTAATATTCAAATGACGCAAGATGCGCATCAGGGAGAGCACCACTTCTCGCCCTTGCGAATCATAACTACCCATGCAGCCGAGCCAAAGTAAATACTCTTGTGACCCATCGAAGACCGGAATTTCATTCTTCTGCAGAAACTTATCGCGCTCATTTTGCGATAGCCCCAGCGGATTGCCGTAGCGTTCCAGGTTATTGAATAACTTGCCGCCGTACTCGTCTTCCCACTTACCGGTATTGGTGGCGCCGCGGCGCAGGCCGATGATGATCGGCAAATGCTCAATACCCACGGGGCACTGATACTCGCAGCAACCGCAAGTGGTGCATTCAAATGCTGCTTCTTGAGAAATGTACTTACCTAAAAGTGGCTGGTCGCTCTGCGCGCCGAACTCGTTCAAGTAGCTGCGCAGGCCCAGGATGATCTCTTTGGGGTTCAATTCCTTGCCGGTGTTGGCCGCCGGGCAGAACTCAGTGCAGCGGCCGCACTCGACGCAGGAATAAGCCTGCAGGGCGGCCAGCTGCGTTATATCCTTACCGGTGTCGAGGCCAAAATCTTCGTCGCCCACCAGCGGCGGAATCTTCGAGAACTCGCCGCGCGAAAGAAAAACCGTCGCCGGACTCAGCACCAGGTGCAGATGCTTGGTATGCGGGATGAGCGGCATGAAGATCAGCAAAGACGCCGTGTGCAGCCACCAGTTGGCATGGCCCACGGGTCCGCTCTCATGGGTGAAGTATTCGTAAAGGTAGGTCACCATCAGCGAAAAGATGAGGCCGGCGATAAAACCGGATTCCACCGAGACCTTTTCGCCGAGCCATTTGGGGCGGACGATGAAACGGCGAATGAAAAGGCCGGCGATGGAGACGGCGCAGGTGATGGCGAACAGCATGGCCAGCGCGAAATAGATGCGGCCGAAAAAGCCCTCGGGGTTCAGAAGATGCAGCCCAAAGCCACGCAGCAAATGGTCCAGCGTCACGAGGGCGAAGGCGCAGAATGCCCAGAAAACAAAGGCGTGCGCAAGCCCGGGCAACGGCCGCTCCTTGATCACCAGGGCTTGGCACATCACTTCCCATAAGAAGTCCCAAATACGGCGGCCGAGGGGGGCGAGTGAGAAGCCGGGGTCGGGTTTCGCGCCCAGGATGGTGCGCAGGATGGGCAGAATGCGCCAGAAGAATCCGCCGGCCGAGAGCGTCAGCGCGAGAAGTACCAGGACGGATTCAAAGATGGGAGGTTGCGACATAAGCAGCTAATTTTTGACTGTAGCACTTACAATAAGGGTGGGAGGAAGTGTTTGCGATATCTACTATCTGGAGCGGCGGGCTTCGTCGGATCCCACCTGTGTGAACGGGTCTTGGGCGAGGGGCATTCGCTCGTCGGTGTCGATAACTTCGTTACCGGCTCGCGAGCCAACGTGGCCCATCTGGAAGGGCAGTCCGCTTTCGAGTTGCGCGAGGCCGATGTGGCGGGCGTTACGTTCATCGATGAAGCTCGCACGTGGGGCCGGTTCGATGTGGTGCTGCACTTTGCTTCGCTGGCGAGCCCGAAACACTATCTGGCCAAGCCGATTGAAACCTTGGAAAG
>JAYVUQ010000842.1:0-8259 GCA_043787785.1 Bryobacteraceae bacterium | reverse complement strand
GGCATTTGATCGACGAAGCTGAGCCCGCGGTTGAGCAGGACCGGCTGGCGGATTCCGAGGGAGATGAGGGTGACAAATTGGAGGGTGGGGGAGAAACTGAGGCGGCCGGATTCGGTGGCTGAGCCGAGTGGCACGTTGAGTACGGCGGCGGCGACTTCGGGCTCGACGGCCATCAGCAGGGTGCCGTACATGCTGCCGAGGCTTTGACCCAGGTAGTGGATGGTGGCGGGATCGAGGTCGCGGCGGCCATCGCCGTCGAGGTCAAGGCCTTCGCGGATGGCGTGGACCAACTGCATGTAGTCGATGGCGGTTTGGCGGACGCAATCGCGTACGATGATAGGGGAGCCGGGGCCAACGACGATGCAGCCTTCGAAGGCGTCGATGACGCCGCCGCGGTCGAGGTCGACGCCACGGCCGGGGGCGGGCACTTCCGTAGTCGCGCCATCGCTGTTGGCGAAGCGGTAAGTGGACTCAGGCCCGAAGCCATGGCCCACGGCGTTGATGGCGACGACGGCATAGCCGGCCTCGTTCGAGATGGCAATGACGGTGGGCATGCCGAGCCGGTTATCGCCGATGCCATGCCCGGCCAGCAAAACGGGGTAGCCGCCAGGAGGAGCGGCCGTTCTTGGCAGCCAGACGTGGCCGTGAATCTCTTCGGAAGCGAGGGGCGCGGCGATGGGTTCGGCGGTGGGCGTGGTGGGGATAATACCCGCGTCATTCGAGAATCTTGGCGAGCGGAAGGCAAAGAACGCGAGGCGGCTGGTGCTAGCGAGTTGGCCGGGCAACAGGGGCAGCACCTCGTCGGTGAAGCGATTGCCATTGGTGCGTGTTTGCTGATGAAAGGTGATGCCGCGGAAGCCGCTGGTATTGAGCACGGGCGAGGTGCGGCGAAAGGCGGTGGGCGTGAATTGAACGATGCGGCGGGCGTCTTCGAGAAATGCGGTGCTGGTGGCGGTGGAGAAGAGGCTGGCACCGACGATCTTTCTGCCGCCGAGTGGTAGGCCGGTACGATCGAGGGCGGCGCGATCAAGGCTGGCGCGGAGTTGCCGGCAGTAGTCGCCCCCGATGCGAGCGGCGAGGCAGGCTTGGTAGCCTTCGTGGGTCTGGATAGGGTCACCGGCGGCATCGCGGACGCCATCGGTGACGAGGATGAGATACTGTCGGCTGCCTTCGAGAATCTCGTCGGGCTTGACGAAGCCGGTATGAGTGGAAGGGTCATAGACGAGTTCGTTGACGGGGCTGAGCTTGCCGGCGGGATAGACCGGGTAGCGGCCGGGTAGCGGATCGAGCCAGGCGATGAAGACGTTATCGCGCAAGCTTTCCGGCTGGATGGCGGCGGTGAAGCGCAGGGTGAGGCGGGCGTTTTGGTTGAAGCCGTCGAGTTGATTGAGGAGAGCGAGTTCGGCGCAGTCGCTGGAGCGCGTGGCGCAGTCGACGAGGGGCAAACTGACGCGCAGGCCAGTGCGTTGGCGGGGGTCGGGGGTGGTGAGAAAGTTGGTGGGAAAGGGGCCGATGGCCGGATCTCGCGGGTCAAAATCGACCTGGGTGTTCGCGGCCCAGGCGGTGGTGGCACAGAACGCGAGCAGATAGAGACGCATGCCGTTATTGTCACGCAAGTTGAGCTAGCGGTTACGCCAAATGGCCCAAATAATCGTGGCCGCCAGGAGTATCGCGGCTATCCACCAACGGGCGCGGCCCCAGCCCGATAGGCGGGGCGGCGTTTCGCGCGCGGCTTGCCGGAGGAGGCGGGCCCGCAATGATTCCGGAAGCGGCTGGAGTTGCAAAGCCGCAATGGCCAACTCGTGCTCATGCTCGTCGACCTCAGGATGCTGGGTGAGAAGTTCTTCAAGTTCCCGGGCTTCGTCCGCCGACAACCCAGCCACGGCGCGGACGGCCAGTAACTCGGCCAAGCGGTCGGGAATCATCGCGGTATGCATCGCTCCCGCATGTTGGGAATACGAGAGAAGCCCGCCAACGGTTTTGGCAAAGCGGACGGAATCGGCTAGCATGAGATTCAGCCATGCGCCTTGCTACTGTTTGCTTAACGCTATTTCCGTTGCTTGCCCAGGATTCGCGCAATGGGGATCTTCCGCACACCAATATGCATTTCACACCTCGCCCTTATGCGACGCTGGCGGACTGGAAAGCGCAGCGCGCGCATCTGCAACGGCAGGTGCTGTCGGCGGCCGGATTGCTGCCCTATCCGGAACGCTGTGACTTGCAGCCCGTCGTTTTCGGCCGGCTGGACCGGCAAGGTTACTCGATCGAAAAGGTGTTGATCCAAACTTTGCCGGGCTATTACCTGGGCGGCAATCTGTACCGGCCGTTGGGCAAGCCGGGCAAGCATCCCGGCATTCTTTCGCCGCATGGGCATTGGGCGTATGGCCGGTTGGAGCACCAAGCGGCGGCGTCGATTCCGGCGCGGGCCATCAATCTGGCTCGCCAAGGCTATGTGGTGTTTGCCTACGACATGGTGGGCTACAACGACACCATCCAAACGCCGCATGTCTTTGGGGACCCGCGAGAACAGTTGTGGGGCTTTGGTCCGCTGGGACTGCAATTGTGGAACTCGATTCGCGCGTTGGATTTCCTGGCGGGCTTGCCCGACGTGGATGCGGCGCGGCTTGGCGCGACAGGGGCATCGGGGGGGGCGACGCAGATCTTTTTGCTGACCGCCGTGGATGACCGCATCAAAGCGGCCGTGCCGGTGAATATGATTTCGGCCATCATGCAAGGCGGCTCGCCGTGTGAGAACGCGCCGGGGCTGCGCTTCGATACGTTTAACGTAGAATTCGGCTCGATGATTGCGCCGCGGCCGTTGCTGATGATTTCCGCCAGTGGCGATTGGACACGCAATAACTTGAAGGAAGAAGTGCCGGCGGTAAGAAAGATCTACGACCTTTACGACGCCGCGGCCCAGATTGAAGCCGTGCAGATCGATGCGCCGCACAACTACAACCTGGCCAGCCGCAATGCCATGTATCCGTTCTTCGCTAAGCATCTTTTGCAAGCGCCGAACGCGGAGACGTTTCAGGAAAAGAGCTTCCCGGTGGAAGGCTTGGCCGATATGCTGGCGCTGCATCAGCGCGCTTTGCCGGCGGGCGCACTGACGTATGCGCAACTTTTCGCGCAGTGGATCGCGGCGGCGCAGAGGCAGTTGCAGCCCTCGCGCGAGCGCTTGGCGTTGGTGTTTGGGCTCGATACGGCCAGCAAGGTAACGAGCAAAATGGAAGGCGAGTTAACGGTGCTTTCGCGCGAAGGCAAGGGCGACCGGGTGACGGCCATCGCCACCGGCCCGAATCCGCGCGTGATCGTCGTACACCCTGCCGGCGCTACGGAGGCCCGCAGGCCGAAGGAAGCGGCGCTGTTGCTGACGACTTACCAGACCGGGAGTAGCCAGACGCGGCGCGAGGCCGCGAAGCCGCATCACTTGACGTTCAATCGCTCTGACGACGCGAGTCGCGTGCAGGATATCGTCACCGCGATTTCGTTCTTGCAGGCGCAATCGCCGGGGCCGATTGAATTGCGTTGCACGGATGCGGCGGCGATCGGGTGTACTTTTGCGGCGGCGATGTCACCGGTGAAGGTGAAGCTGGATGCGCCGCTGGGCACGTTCCAGGGTACCGACCAGCAGTATTTGGATGAGTTCTTTGTGCCGGGCATTCAGCGGGCTGGTGGCTTGTCGGCGGCTTTGGCGTTATTGGGGCGGGCCCCAATTATGCCTACAGCTTCGCCAAAGTAGCCCGGATAAAATTGCCGTCGGTGCGCGAAGCCGGCCTGGCCTTGATCACCCGCGCCGTGTCGAAAGCAATCAACTTCGTCGCCTTCTCCCAGGGTTCCGGAAACAGGGTGACCTCGATCGGCTCCTGGTCGCTCAACATGAGTGCCTCATCCTCGGGCGAAACGCACATCACTACCCATTTGGAGCCATCGGCGCGCTTATGCACTTCGAAGACCTGATAGGTTTGGTTCGCAAACATGGGACAGGCGTTGAATGGCGAATAGGTGAAACCGTACACCCCGGCGGGCTGAACCTCCACACCAGAGCCTTCGTGCTCACTTTTGACTACTTTTAACCCAGCGCGCAATTCTTCCCGGCTGGCGGACTGTACTACCGATGCTGACATTCAAACTCCCCTACGTTGTATTGTACCGGGACCGATAGGCCTGTGTCGCAGCAGACTTCTTCTAGAGATAGCAGATACTGGCAGTATTAGCATGCCCCCACGCGTTCTCGTTATTTTCACCGGCGGCACGATCTCGATGAAGATCGACCCGGCCACTGGCGGCGCCATTCCGGCTCTTTCCGGGCGCGAGATTCTCTCCTTCGACCCTACACTGGCTGACCTCGCTGAAATCGAGGTGATGGACTTCGCCCGTCTGCCCGGCCCGCACTGGACTCCCGCGCAAATGATGGAGCTTTCCGAGCTAACGCGTACGCAACTGGCGCGGCCCGATCTGGATGGCATCGTCGTTACGCACGGCACGGATACTTTGGAGGAAACGGCCTATCTGGTGGATTTGCGGCATCTGTCGCCCAAGCCCATCGCCTTTGTCGGCGCGCTACGCAATGCTTCGGAATTGGGCTACGATGGCCCGGCCAATCTGCGCGCGGCGCTGCGTACGGTGATTGAGCCAGACGCACAGCGGCAGGGCGTGTTGGTGGTGCTGAATGGGCTGATTCATGCCGCTTCGGCAGTGACCAAGAGCGACACCCAGGCGCTGGAGACTTTTGTCAGCCCGGTTTTCGGCCCACTCGGCATGGTGGATGCGGACCGGGTGCTGTTTGCGCGCAGTCTGCCGCGGCGCGCCACAATTGACACCGCCCAGTTGGAGGCCCGGGTCGACTTGCTGATTACGTATGCCGGGTTCGACGGGCGTTTTATCGATGCCTCGCGGGAAGGGGGCGCGCAGGGCCTGGTGCTGGAAGGCACGGGCCGGGGCAATGTGCCGCCCGCAGCGTTGGAGGCGCTGGATCGCTTTCTGGGCGGCGGTGGGACGGTGGTGCTCTCGACGCGATGCGCGCAAGGCCGGGTGCTCGATACTTATGCATACGAAGGATCAGGATATGACCTGCGTCGGCGGGGCGTGTTGTTTGCCGGCGCACTACCGGGGCCCAAGGCGCGGGTGCATCTGATGCTGGCGTTGGGCATGACTCGGGAGGCCAGCGAAGTGAAGTACCTGGTGGAGCAGGGGCGCTATCGCCGATAATAGTGGGCAAGTGTCAAAACGCGTCGCCTTCACTTATGGCCGCGAGGACCCCAACTGGGCTCTCAAAGTCGTTCCTTATATCCAAGCCCTGCAACACGCGGGGCTCGAGCCCGTGCTTTGCTTGCCGGGCAGCGATATACATCTGAAGAATTTCGCGGGCCTCGTCCTGGGTGGTGGAGCCGATATCTGCCCTTCGCGCTACGGCCAAACGGCGGAGCCTGAAACCGAGCCCCCGGAAGTGGAGCGCGACGAGATGGAGATGGATTTGCTGAGCGAGGCCACTGGGTCGGGCATGCCGCACTTAGCCATCTGCCGTGGCTTGCAACTGTTCAATATCTTTCACGGTGGCACGCTGCGCCAGCACATCGGCGAGGCTCATCGTCAACGTGGCGTCGCTGACGCGCATGCGGTTACGGTGGCCGGTGAGTCGAAGCTGGGCCTGATGGTGGGCTTGCCGGAATTCACGGTGAATAGCCGGCATCATCAGGCGGTGGACGCTGTGGCACCTTCGTTGCTGGTGTCGGCGCGGGCGGCCGATGGCACGATTGAAGGCTTAGAATCGCCGGGCCATCCCTTCGCGGTGGCCGTGCAGTGGCACCCCGAAGACCGTGTGCGGACTCACTTGCCCGACCAACGGCTATTTTCCGCCTTCGCGCGGGCTTGCTAGAAACGCGGATGTCCAGCCAGCCTTCCGCCCGCAAGTTTTTCGCCCGCCAAGGTCTGCTGGCGGAGTGGCATGCGAATTATGAATTCCGGCCAGGACAGTTACAAATGGCGGAAGCTGTGGAAGCGGCGCTGACGGATCAACGGCACTTGATTGTTGAGGCTGGCACGGGCACGGGCAAGACACTGGCCTACCTGATTCCCGCCATTTTGTCAGGGCGCCGCGTGATTATCTCGACGGGGACGAAAAACTTGCAGGAGCAGCTCTTCTTCAAGGACATCCCCTTCCTTTCGAAGCATTTTTCCAATCCCGTGCGGGCGAGTTACATGAAGGGCCGTAATAACTATGTTTGCCGACAGAAAGTAATCGACGCGGAAAGGGAACCGATTCTCTCCGGCCTCGAAGAAATAAGTGATTTCAAGATCATTCGCGATTGGGAGTTACAGACGAAAACGGGCGACCGGGCGGAGTTACATGACTTACCGGAAGGATCCACGGTGTGGGCTAAGTTGGACGCGCGCCGTGAATTGTGCAGCGGCCAAAAGTGCCCGCAGATTGAGCGCTGCTTTCTGACGAAGATGCAGGCAGAGGCGGCGGCCAGCGACTTAATTGTGGTAAATCATCACCTCTTCTTTGCCGATTTGGCGGTGAAGCAAACTGAATTCGGCGGGGTAATTCCCGACTACGACGCCGTTATCTTTGACGAAGCCCATGAAATTGAGGATGTAGCTGGCCAGTACTTCGGAATCACGGTGAGCAATCACCAGATTACCGACCTGGTGCGCGACATCAATGCCACGGCCCGGCGCAAGGAATTCGGGTCAACGGAGCTAGACCGTACGCTGGTGTCGGTGAACGATGCCTCCGACAGATTCTTTGCCCACTTTCAGCAGCCAGAGGGCCGCAGCGGTTTTGCCGACCACGCCGGGTTTTTGCAACTGCATCGTGAGCACTACGATGACTTGTTACTGGGCATGGAATTGCTGGGCGCCCACTTACAGCTCGTGAAGAGTCAACCCGAAGAGATCATCCCCCTGTTTCGTCGTACCGACGATTTCCGCGCGCGGTTGAAATACTGGATGGAGGCGCCAGAGAAGACGACAGTTTATTGGATCGAAAAGCGGGGCCGTGGCGTGTTTTTGCAAGCTACGCCGATCGACGTGTCGCCGATGCTGCGGGAGATGCTTTTCGACAAAATTCCGGCCATTGTGCTCACTTCGGCCACGTTGGCGGTGGAGGGCAAGTTCGACTTTCTCGAAAAGCGCCTGGGCTTAACGCTGAACCGTTCGATGGTGGTCGAAGGTAGTTTCGACTACCAGAGGCAGGCTCTACTGTACGTGCCGCAAGACCTGCCAGATCCGCGCACGCCCGCCTTTCCCCGCGCGGCGGCCGAAGAGATCCTGGAATTACTGAAGCTCAGCCAAGGGCGCGCCTTCGTGCTGTTCACCAGCTATCAGCAAATGACCCACGTGCGCGACCTGATCGACTACCGGCTGGATTATCCTACGCTGTTGCAGGGCACCAAGCCGCGCAACGCGCTGCTGGAAGAGTTCCGCTCGACGCCCAACTGCGTGCTATTTGCCACGTCTTCCTTCTGGCAAGGCGTCGACGTGCAGGGTGACCAACTCAGTTGCGTGATTATTGATAAACTGCCCTTTGCCGTGCCGAGTGACCCCGTGGTTGATGCGCGCATCCGGGCGCTGCGGGAAACCGGCGGCAATCCGTTTTTCGATTATCAGATTCCGCAAGCCGCGATTGCGCTGAAACAGGGTTTTGGCCGGCTGATACGGGCCAAAACCGATCGCGGCGTACTCGCCATTTTGGACCATCGCATTACCAAGCAACGCTATGGGCAGGTATTCTTTGACAGCCTGCCCGATTATTCATTTACGATGAACCGCGACGATGTCGCCCGCTTTTTCTCATGTTCGAAATAACTGTCCAACACCATTTTTGTGCCGCGCACGCCTTGCGAGGCTACGACGGCAAGTGCGCCAATATCCACGGGCATAACTTCGTGGTGGAGGCTCGCATCACTGGCGACCAACTGGACTCGCTCGGCATCCTGGTTGACTTTAAGGACGTGAAGGACTCGCTTACGGCGATCATTGACGAATTGGATCACCAGACCCTGAACGACCTGCCGGCCTTCCGCGAAGTGAACCCTTCGAGCGAGAATATCGCCAAGCACTTCTTCGACCAGTTAGTGCGGCGCTTGCCTTCGCATGTCCGCTTAGCGGAGATTCGGATTCAGGAGACGCCGAGTTATGCGGCGATCTACCGGCCTTAAAGCTCGGCAGCGGTTTGTTCGGGCGAGGTCACTCCGGGTGGCAATTCCATGATCTTGATGCTGCGAAAATGAATTTCGGCACCTTCTGATTCCA
>JAYVUQ010000841.1:0-2755 GCA_043787785.1 Bryobacteraceae bacterium | reverse complement strand
GATCGAAGCCCAGAAAGGGCCATCAGCATGCCTGTCAATAACGTTTCAATTCACTCCTATACTGGGCTACTGTTAGTGGCACTGGCGTCATACGCGGCATCGGTTGAGGATGGCGTCTATGAAGTCGATACCCATGGCGTATTTGGTAAACGCGTAGTCCTGCCCGTTATTCGAGGCCAGATCTACTCGTTGAATAATGCCAACGATAGATGGGCGGGGGACATCGGTTATCCCCAGGCGGGGTTCCTGGAGGGGAATCATTACCGCGTGGTCTTGTCGGGTAAACAAAAGAACATTTGGGGCTTCGGCAAGAACGGAGATACTGAATTCAATTTTGGCTTTCAGCTAGAGGCCGGAGAAGTCGAACAAGCGAAGGCTCTATTAAGTCTGCCGGTTCACGCTCGTCATCATCCAGGTCATCGTATCGACGGCGCGTTCTCCACCACGAAAGAAGCATATCGACCAGGGGAGAAGATCACCGTTACCCTGGTCATTCGCAATCTCAGCGACCAACCATTTCGGTTTCAGCAGGGTGGTCATCAGCGTGGCCCGCGTGATGATCAGTTTTGTTTTGCTGGAGAAGGGCCAGACGGTGGCCTCAAGATCAAGACGGCGAGTAATTTTGGCGGTCTTTCGGTTCTGACTACAATTGCGCCCCACGGAGAACTGTCGTTGAGCGTTGACTTGGGAAACTGGATTGACGTGGAAAAAATGGGATATTACTCGCTCATGGGTAGCTACTTACTGCCAATCCATGATGACGACACGATACAAAGCATGGCAATATGGGAGGACTTCTTAACGCGCCCGTTCGCGTTTGAGGTCGAATCCGCACCGGCTAAGTGACAGTGTGGTAGCATGTAAGCATCCATGAATCTAAACGCCATACGCTGTCCGCGCCGCCGACCGCTCTGCCCACGCCTTCGGCCGCATATTGGCACAATGACTGAACACTAACGGATCATCTGGGCACCGTCCTCAACATTTACTGAAAGAAAATGGTCTCGTAAATATTTGGTTCCTCGTCGTTTGAGGTCGATACTTTCATGCCCGGTACATGTCGAATCTCCTTCGCAGGACCAAGGAAACGGCGTTATTTGACGGCCTTTGCCACGTTCCGTTCTAAGTCGACCGCTCCAGGCCCAGTGAGTTTGATTGATAGCGGGCCAGACCCGACGTGAACATTTCCACCTCAAACGACGAGGAGCCTGAAATCATTGTACCAAAGGATTATTCAACCCACCGGCACCAATCCCTCAAAATGCGAATCCGGCGCAATCAATTTCAAACGCGGAAAATGACGTCGGTACCGGCGGGGATCGCGGGTGACCAGGGTCAATCCGGAGACAATCGCGTGCGCTCCGATAAAAAAATCAGGCAACGTTCGGTCGCGGGTGCCGCCCTCATGACGGTAGCGGCGATGGGATTGACCTGCCAAGAAGGCGGCATCCCAGGGCAGATCAAGTCGGGAAAAAATAGTTGCTGGGAAGGCTTCTTCGAGCGCCTCAATGGTTGCAATGCCAGCGCCCAATTCTCCGTAAATGATGGGATTGATGGCAACGGCTCCGACATCCACAGCACCAGCCAGCGCCGCAGCAGACCACGCGTACCATGGCGATTCGGGTTGGATCAGGTCAATCAGGCAATTGGTATCAATCAGCGACCCTGGCATTACTCATCGCCACGCGTCAATGCCATGAGCTCTTCGGTGCTCATCAGTGGTCGCACGCCGCTGCGGCGGATGCGTTCGACCACAGCTCGACCTGGAGTTGCGGCAGGATCATTGGTGCGGCGCAGGTGGATTTCGCCGTCGCGGTAGGCAATTTCCACGGCTGAGCCCGGCCCAATCCCAGCTTGTTCACGAACCGCTTGCGGAATGGTGACTTGGCCCTTGGTAGACAGGTACATGATCATGACTTACTCCTACAGGTAGGAATCTTACTTTCGCCCGTCGTCGGTACAAGGGAACTTCTCATCGCCTCCTGTAGTGCCCGGCCGTATTTCAGCGATTTCCCAAGAGATTTCATGGCATTCCCCGCTCGCGTCCAAGTGGATCGCTCATCATGCAACGCGTTCATAATGATTAAACAGTCCCAGAACTCGGGGAATGCGAACGAGAACGACGTTCCCCGCTGACTGTGGTCTTGCCGACCTGGGGCGGACCCACCAGCAACTGGACCCGGCTCGGGGCGGGCTCAGCCATTCGCTGTTCCAGGATCTGGCGTGCGAAAGCGATGGAGCCGTTCTGATGGCCTGTGGTCTTAGACGAATGTTTATTCGATTACGATTTGTTTTACCCTGTGCGGTGAACGCTCCGACGTCGCCCCCTCCCCCTGATCTCTGTAAGCGGTGGTGGCCCATGGCCCGGATATCGTTATCTCGCCGTTATCTTTTCTCCCGGGCGCCGCACCGGTAGGAATAACGCTGTAAGTCAATGACCTGTTATCGATTATAGCAAACAATCGTCCGGAAATAAGCCTTATCGGACACTTGAAATAGTCCATTATGGCCAGCTTTTGGTTGAAATGACGTACTGGAAAGGCTGAACAATACGGGAGTAGACTACAGGTAGCATTTTGCTACCATGACGGCATGAGCATGCCGGTCAAACTCTCAGATGCCCTGGTCCTCGATGCCCGTGTCGCCGGGGAGGCCATGGAGCGTAGCATCGCCGGTCAGGTGGAATTCTGGGCGCGGCTGGGTCGAGCCATCGACCCGGTGCTCAATGGCAACCAAGCCATGGCCGTGAGTCGAC